>CAZBFW010000192.1:0-7224 GCA_964491135.1 uncultured Phycisphaeraceae bacterium
CCTGCAGTCCGACCACGCCGGCGCCCACCACCAGAATCTCCGCCGGCGGAATGGCCCCAATCGCCGTCCCGATCATGGGCACAAAGCGCGGGAAATGGCTGGCGGCGATGAGCACCGACTTGTAGCCGGTCACCGTGCTCATGGACGTGAGGGCGTCCATCGTCTGGGCCCGCGACGTCCGCGGGATGCCGTCCATGGTCAGGGCGGTGATGTTCCGGTCTCGCAGCGTGCGAATCATGTCATGGTTCGGAGGCGCGGCCGGATGCAGGAACGTAACGAGTGTGGAGCCCTCACGCAGCAGCTCCGCCTCGTGGCGACCGACGGCCTGGTTGAAGTAGGGTTGCTTCACCTTGAGCACAACGTCGGCGCGATGATACAAGGCCGCGGCGTCCGGCACGATCCGCGCGCCGGCGGCCACGTATTCCTCGTCGGAGCGAAACACGCCGCCGCCGGCGTTTGACTCCACGATGACCTCAAAGCCCATCTCAACATATGTTCGTACGCTCTCCGGCAAGGCGGCGACCCGCCGCTCTTCCGGAAGAATTTCCTTCGGAATCCCTAGAATCATGGTTCCATCGTCCTCTTCTAATGCACGGCGCCCGTCGACCCGGCGCCCAGGGCAAGTACACTCACTCGACGGATGGCAGCACGCGCTGCACCGCCCGATGCAGAATCGGCGGATGAGGCGATTCGAGCAATCGGTGCATCTGATCCAGCGCCTGCCGCTCGAGCTCGGGATGTCGCCCGTCCCTCGCAACCCGCATCGCGGCGAGCAGGCTCGCCAGCGCCTCGGCCGCCAGCACGCGGACCTCGTGGTACAGATGCTCGTTCGACATGATCTCAAGCACGTCCGATACCAGCGTCTCCGTGGGCTGGGTCACGTTCCGGACGGCCTCCAACGCAGCCTCCCTCAACCGCCAGTTGTTCGGATAACGCAGTAGCCGCACCAGCCCCGCCTGACGGTTATCGAGGTTCCGATCGCGCGTCAGTTGGGCCAGCTCGTTCAACACGCGTCCCCATTCCTCCAGGTTGCCGAAATCGTCTCTCTGCATGTCTGACTTACTCCTGACCATGGGGCGTTCGCCCCGCCCGGCCGCCAACGCACACCGGGCCCACGGACGACGGTGGTGCATCCAGGTCACCTCCGGGAACGGCGTCCGGGACAGGTCACGATCGTGCGACCGTGTTCCTACCGTAAAAGTAGCTGCGCAGAATGCAGAAACAATTGAACGTTGGTGTGCCCGACGACATACTTTGGTATGCCCTGAGCCGACCCGGAGTGACCGTCCTCACTCAGCCGGGCGGCTCGCCGCCGAGGCCCGCAAGCTGGGTCAGCCGGACGAGAGCGGGCAGGGAGTCGACCCCCATCTTCTTCATCAAGCGGCTGCGGTGCATTTTGATCGTCTGCTCCGCCGTGCCGAGCCGGGCGGCAATCTGCTTGTTCAACATGCCGGCGACCACCAGGCTCAGCACCTCGCGCTCCCGCGGCGTAAGAAGGGCCAGTCGTGCCCGCGCGTCGTCTCGTGCCGCCGCCATGCTCCGGAGCTCGGCCGCTTGCGCCAGCGCGGCCTGAATGGCGTCCAGCAGCACCTGGTCCTGAAAGGGCTTCTCGATGAAGTCCACCGCCCCGCGCTTGATGGCGCGCACCCCCATGGCAATGTCGCCGTGTCCGGTGATGAAAATGATCGGAAGCGGGGCCTCCAACGCCGCCAGGCGTTCCTGCAGGTCCAGACCGCTTAAGCCCGGCATGCGAACGTCCAGCACAAGGCATGCCGTTTCCCGGCGATCGTACAGATCGAGGAACTCCTGCACGGACGAGAACGTCCGGGCCCGCAGACCGACGGAGCGAACCATGCGGCTGATCATCTCCCGTACGCCCGCGTCATCATCGACCACAAACACCAGGCCGCCTGTTTCTCGAGTCGTCACGAGTTCCCTCCCGGACCGGCCCCGGGCAGTGCCAGGTGAAACGTCACGCCCTGCCCTTCGTTGCGGGTCATCCACAAGCGCCCGCCGTAGGTCTCGGCGATGGAGCGACTGATCGCCAGCCCCATGCCCAGCCCCGCGGGCTTGGTCGTGAAGAAAGGCTCGAAAATCCGGGCCGCCGCGGCGTCGGGCGGGCCGGGCCCGAGATCGCGCAGACGGAGGACCACTCCCCCGCCCTCGTCCGGGCACGCCTCAATCGTCAGAACACGCGTGCCCTCCGGCATGTCCATCATGGCCTCCACCCCGTTCCGCACCAGATTCAGGATGACCTGCTGGAGCTGGATCGGATCGCCGCGAACGGCAGGCAGGTTCGGGCGGATCTGAAAGTGAATCCGGGCCGCGTGTTGCCGGGCATCCGCCTCGGCCAGGGCGGCAATGTCCTCGATCACGCGCTGGACGTTCAGGACCACCGGCTCGGGCTGCTGGAGCCGCAGAAAATCGCGCAACCGGTGAATGATGTCGGCCGCCCGATTGCCGTGCGTGACGATGTCCCGAAGTGCGGCCAGCGATTCCGCCATGTCGGGGGGATCCAGCGCCATCAGTCGTTGCGCGGTCTGGGCGTTGCCCACGATCGTGCACAGCGGCTGGTTCAGCTCGTGGGCGAGCTGGGCGGTCAGCTCCCCCATCGTGTTGAGACGGGCCATGTGCATGAGTGCGGCCTCATGCTGACGGGCCTCCTCCTCCGCCTGCTTCGTGTCGCTGACGTCCTCCGTCGCCCCCACGATCCGCACCGCGCGATGCGCACTCTCGTCCCAGATCGGTCTGGCGTGATCGCGCAGCCAGCGTACTCGCCCGTCACGGGTCACGATGCGAAACTCCGTGGTAATCGACTGCCCAGCCGCCAGCGCCTGGCCGCGCCGCCACAGGATCGGACCGTCGTCCGGGTGCACGACCCGTTCCAGCCCGCCCAGCGCCTCCGATTCCAGCGCCGCCTGGCCGGTAATGCGGACAAAGGCGTCCGTGACCCACTCCATGCGAAAGGACCCGTCTGATTCCACGCGAGTGGCGTAGGCGAAATCCGACGTCAACTCGGCCACGAGGCGGTAGCGCTCCTGGCTCACCCGCAGGGCCTCCTCGGCCCGCGTTCGATCCTCAATCTCGCGGCGCAGACGCTCGTTGGCCTCCGCCAGCTCGGCCGTACGCTCACGAACGCGCGCCTCAAGCACGTCATGGGCTCGTCGCAGCTCCGCCTCGGCGGCCTTGAGCTCACTGATATCGGTGTCGATGCCCAGCACTCCGCTGACCCGGCCATCGGCATCCCGCAGCGGCACCTTGCTGGTCAGCAAGATCGCCACCCGCCCATCCGCCTGCCGCTCGGCCTCCTCGATGTTCAGCAGCGGCTCGCCCGTGCTCATGACGCGCTCGTCGCATTGACGGAACCACTCCGTCTGTTCGCGATCCCACGCCAGCTCGTAATCCGTCTTGCCCACGATGTCCGCAGGGGTTCGGACGCCCGCGGACCGAGCGAACGCCGCGTTGCACCCCTGGTAGCGAAACTCGCGATCCTTCCAGTACACCCCGGTGGGGATGTGCGTGATGATGCTGTCCATGAGCAGACGCTGCGTCTGCAACGCATCCTCCGCCCGCTTGCGGTCGCTGATGTCCCGGATGCTCGAACGGTGGCCCAGACAGCGGCCGTCGCGACTGTAAATCGGCTGCCAGGACACGCCCACCCAACGCACGTCGCCATTTTTGTGCCGCAGGCGGAAGGGCACGTCGTTGCCGCTGGATCCCGCCACCGCGCTGCGAAACACCCGGGCCATCTCCGCCTGGTCGGCCGGATGCGCCAGCGGCAGGGGGTATTGGGCCATCGCGAGGCACTCCCGGACGGTATAGCCCGTCAGGCGCTCGACCGCCGGGTTGACCCACAGGACGCGCCCGGCGGGATCGACCCAGGATTCCAGGTCATACGTATAGTCCGCCACCGCCCGAAAATGCTCATCAGGGTCAATCGACTCGGCGGGCGTTGCAGACGTCGCAACCGGAGCAGGTTTGCCCTGCCCGAGTTCCGCACGCAGGCGACTCAGCTCCGCGATCAGCTCCGCCTTGGTTTTGCGAAGATCATTCACAGCCGTTCACTCGTTTCCGCTGCCGCCGCGTCGACAGCGGTTCTGTCCCGGATGCCGATTCCACTCGCCGCGGCCGCTCCCGGCGGGGCTCGCCCTCGGCCGGGGATGTCCGGCGCAGGGCCGCCCCGGCATTGTCGGCCAGCGCCACGGCGGCCGGGTGCCGGGCCCGGCGTTCGACGCCAATGGCAAAGAGTCGCTGCCGCGCCTTGCCCATCGGGCCGACCACCTCCATACGACGACGCATGGTGATCTCGCGAGCCGAGGCGACCGGCACCGGGAAGAACCCTGCGCCGGTGTGCCCGGCGGCCGTCATCAGCGCCGTGTCTTCGAACTCGGCGATGATCCGCGGACGCACGCCCACCGACTCGAACCACTCATCCAGGGTTCGACGGATCGACGTATTGGCCGTGGGCAGCAGCGCCGGAGCGCCGTCCAGCGAACGGGGAAAGCCGCGCCGCAGCTCCCGGGCCAGCGCGGGCGTCGCGCAGATGGTCATCCCATATTCACCGAGCAGCCGGCTGAACGCCCGCACCTTGATCGACGGATCGGCCGGCGCGTCGGAGAGCACCAGATCGAGATCGTGCACCGCAAGCTGTGGAAGCAATTGCGTTTGCGTGCCTTCGATGCACACCAGGCGCATCGCCTGCGGCAGCCGAAAGACCGGCTCCAGCACCCGGGCGACGAGCTGCTTGGGCAGTACGTCATCGACACCCAGGCGAAAGCGCAGCGAAGTCTCCAGCGTCCGGCCCTTGGCTACGTCCAGGAACTCCTCGCCCAGCGCGAATATCTCGTCCGCGTACCGGGCGGCCATGCGGCCGAACTCCGTCAGGGCCAGGCTGCGTCCCACCCGCTTGAACAGTGCCTCCCCCAGCGCGCCCTCCAGCTCCCGCAACTGGGCCGAAATCGTCGCGGGCGACAGAAGCAGCTTACGGCAGGCCGCGGCGATACTGCCCTCGCGGGCGACGGTCCAGAAGTAGAAGAGATGATGGTAGTTCAGCCAGTCCATCGGCGTACTATACTTCGGAATAAACGAACGATCAATGCGATATTATCTGGCTTGTTAACAATGCGGAGGAATCCTATAGATAGGCCGGGGACGGTAAACAAGGTATCACTGGCAGCCCGGAACCCCCGGTTCCTGTCGTCGGCCCGCCTGCGAGGCGGTGAGAAGGGGCCGGCGCCTGTCCGGAGGGAGGCGTCGGCCCGCCCGCGCTTCGCGGCGGGCCGCCGTCTTTGGCCGTGGCAGGGCCGGCCAGACATCGGCAGACGGGTCGGCGAGCATCCACCCGCCTGCCGCAAAGGAGTCCAACTGTGAACGATGGGGTCACGACAAACCGCTTGAGGCGCGAATCGGATCTGCCGCTGCCGGATGGGCATCACGGCGTAACGCTCGTGGACGTCACGACCGGGCGTGCCACCGTCTTTCCCCACGCGCTGACGTGCTCGGCAACCGGTTCGGCATGGTCGCTGCTCCGCGCGATCTGCCGTTTGAATCCGAACATCACGCCGGCCCCACTGCCTCCCGCAGGAGCAGCGCGGGACGCGGCTTGTACCTGAGGGTCTCTGGAAATGGGTACAACCATGGCCGGACGCAAGATCCATATCACGCAGCAGGACGCCACCCGGCTCCAGGAATGGCTGCGCGTGGCCGGACGCCGTCACGAAAAGGACCGCGAGAACCTGGCGGTCTTGCGCCGGGAGCTGGATTCCGCGCACGTGATCCAGCCCGACAAGATCCCTCCGGACGTGGTGACCATGCGCTCACGGGTGCGCCTCGTGGACCTGGAAACGAATCAGGAAACGTGCTGCATGTTGGTGTTCCCCGAGGATGCCGTCGCCTCTCGCGAACGCATCTCCGTCCTGGCGCCACTGGGCGCCGCGATCCTGGGTTGCCGCACGGGCGACGAAATCCGATTCCGCGTCCCCGCCGGGTGGCGCACCGTGCGCATCGCCGAGGTGCTCTACCAGCCGGAAGCCGCCGGTCAATTCGACCTGTGACCATCCTCTGACAACCACGTCCGAAGAGTGCACAAAACGTAACCTCAGTTTCCAAAATGAGTTCTGTATACAGGACAAAAATAGAACCTAATTTCGTTGATTCCCCCGCCGCACAGACCTATAAGTCCATGAAGACATCCAACGGGTCGGCCTGAAGGTGCCAAGCACGATTCGGAGCAAGGGGGCGGGCGGCCTTGAACAAAGGCCGGACTGCCTGCGCGGTGCCCGCAGGCCGACTGCCGGGAGGCGTATACGCCTTCCACCAACAGAACAGGAGTACCTGACCATGGCATTTGAACTTCCGTCATTGCCGTATGACTACAGCGCGTTGGAGCCCCACATCGACGCGCGCACGATGGAAATCCATCACACGAAGCACCACAACACGTATGTCACCAAGCTGAACGAGGCCATCCAGGGGCACGCGGACCTCGCCAACAAGAGCATCGAGGAGTTGCTGGCCGGTGCCCGCAACCTGCCCGATTCGATTCGCCAGGCCGTCATCAATCACGGCGGCGGGCACGCGAACCACACGCTGTTCTGGCAGATCATGGGCAAGGGCAAGGGCGGGGAGCCCGCGGGCATGCTCGCGGACGGCATCCGGGCCGCGTTTGGCGACTTCGCCGGGTTCAAGACGCAGTTTTCCACGGCCGCCGCAAACCGATTCGGCAGCGGCTGGGCCTGGCTGGTGGTGAACAAGTCCGGCAAGCTCCAGGTGATCAGCACGGCCAACCAGGACTCACCCATCATGGACGGTCACAAGCCGATCCTCGGTCTGGACGTCTGGGAACACGCGTACTACCTGCACTACCAGAACCGCAGGCCGGACTACATCGCCGCATGGTGGAACACGGTGAACTGGGACAAGGTGACGGAATACTACAAGGCCGCTCACCAATAGCAGCGGATCATTGGACCCCACGAACAAGCCGACCGCGCGTCCGAGCAGGTTCGGGGCGCGGTCGGCTTGTGCCACTCTTGCCACCTTGTGCGGCACACAGAACAGAGAAGTCAGCGTTTGGGTTTGCGGAACACCGCCACCACGTCCTCGACGGGCACGACGAAGAGCTGGTTGTCCGATTCGAAGTCCACGGGAATGGCGTTCTTGGGGTTGAAGAGGATCTTGTCGTACTGGCGGATGGGGAAGTTCTCGTCGTTCTCCACCTGGGCG
>CAZBFW010000193.1:0-7217 GCA_964491135.1 uncultured Phycisphaeraceae bacterium
TACACCCTATCCTACACTCTTTCCCTACACGACGCTCTTCCGATCTGTCGAGGAAACCCCGCAACTCCTGGAGTCGCGCGGTGTCGGCCGGACTGCGTCCGGCCGTGTCAAGCAGCACGAGTTCGCGATCCCGCATGCGCTGGACGGCTTTGCCGAGCTCGGCGGGCGTTCCCACAACCTCCAGGGGCACACCGATGATGCCCGCAAACGTGCGCAGCTGGTCCACCGCGGCAATGCGATACGTATCGATGGTGATGAGGCCCACCTTGCGGCCCTCACGCAGGCTGAAATTCGCCGCCAGTTTCGCGATGGTCGTGGTCTTGCCGACGCCCGTGGGGCCGACCAGCGCGATGACGGTGGGCGAGCGGGACGGGTCCAGCTCAATGGGCCCGGCCACGGGCAGCATGGACTCCACGTACTGGGCGAGGCGCTCGTACACGGCGGCGCGGCTGTGAACGTTTTCCCCCAGTTCGTGACGAACGCGCTCCACGAGACGTCCGGCAATGTCTTCGCCCACCTGCCGCTGGATCAGCTCGACGAATGTGTCCGCGAGGACTTCGGGGAGAGAAGCCGCGTCCGCCTGACGCGCCCGTGACGCCAGGCGATGCACGAGCGCCTTGAGGCTGGAAAGCTCTTCCAGCAACCGTGGCGCCGTCTGCTCCAGTGACACAACCGCGGCAGTCGTCATCGGCTCGGCCGTCTCCTTCGGACCTGCAACCTGCCGCCCCGACTCCGGTGGAACTCTAGCCGGGCGCGCAGCCTTCCGCAAGTCAAAACTGCAGGAGCCGGGCGCGGCGGTGATCTCGACGAGCGGCTCGCCGCCGAACCCGAACAGGCCGCCGGTACGCACGCTGCGCGTGTGCAGAATCACCGCGTCGCGACCGAACCGGCGCTTCACCTGATCGAGGGCTTCCGCCATCGTCCGGGCCTGAAACGTCCTAAGATCCTTCATGGACCACTACCATTCCATGTGATTCGAGTTGGACTCCACGAACAATCTCGTTGTACGACAACACGGACACCAGCGGCAGGGTCGGCTCGATCAGCCGGCGCACCCAGACCCGGATCTGGGGTGAACACAGTATGAGCGGCGTCTGTCCCTGGCTGGCGGGCAATGCCTGCTCGACGGCCTGTCGCACGGCGTCGACGATCCGGGCCTGCGTGGCGGGCGGAATCGTGATGAGCGTGCCGCGGTCGGTACGATCCAGGCCGGCGCTGATCAAGTGCTCGAGCTGCGGATCCAGGGTGACACAATGCAGCTTCCCGTCCGCCGCGCGGTGCATCTGGCAGATCGTCCGCGCCAGCGAGTTCCGCACGTATTCCGTAAGGATCTCCGCGTCCCGCGTCCGCCCCACCCAGTCGCCCAGGGTCTCCAGAATGGTCTCCAGGTCGCGGACGGGCACCCGTTCCCGGAGCAGGGCCTGGAGCACGTTTTGGATCTCCCCGGGCTTGACCACCGTGGGCACCAGCTCCTCCAGCAGCTTCGGCGACCGCTCGCGGAGCGTGTCCAGCAGCCGATTGACCTCCTGACGCGTCAGCAGCTCGTCGGCGTGCCGCTTGATGATCTCGGTGAGATGGGTGGCCAGGACGGCCGTAGGCTCAACCACGGTGTAGTTGCGATGCTCCGCGTCGTGCCGCTGCCCGTCGGTGATCCAGAGGGCGGGCAGACCGAAGGCCGGCTCGCGGGCCTCCACGCCTGCGACCTTCTGCGTCACCGTGCCGGAGTCGATGGCGAGCACGTGCCCGGGCATCAGGTCGCCCGGTGCCACGTCCATGCCCTTGAGCTTGATGCGGTACTCGTTGGGCTGGAGCTGCACGTTGTCACGGATGCGGATGGGCGGCACCACGATTCCCATCTCCTGTGCCACCTGGCGACGCAGGTTCGTGATGCGGTCCAGCAGGTCGCCGCCCTGCTTGCGGTCCACCAACCCGATCAGCCCGTACCCGATCTCCAGCTCCATGGGATCGACGCTGAGGTACTTCTCGATCCGCTCCTGCGCCGGCGCCGCCGTCCGCTTGCGCGTCGCCTCCGCCGCGACCGCGGCAACCTGGGAGCGGCGCAGGAACCAGGCGATGGACGCGCACCCGAACCCCAGACCCAGCAAGGGCATCTTCGGCATCGGTGTGACGATCAGCAGAAGCAGGAAGCCGGCGGTCAGCGACAGAGCCACCGGGTGCGACGTGAGCTGGCCCAGCAGCTCGTCGCCCAGGTTTGTCTTCGACGCCGAACGGGTCACCAGCATGGCCGCGGCCACCGACACCAGCAGGGCGGGAATCTGGGACGAAAGCCCGTCGCCGATGGTCAGCTTGGAGAACGTGGAAAGCGTGTCCATGAAGGACATGTCCAGCTCGATCAGGCCGACGTAGATCCCGCCCAGAATGTTCACGACGGTGATGATCAGTCCGGCCACGGCGTCGCCGCGGACGAACTTGCTCGCTCCGTCCATGGCCCCGTAAAAGTCGGATTCGCGAGTGATTTCTTCCCGTCGGGCCTTGGCCTCCGCCTCGCTGATGATGCCCGCGTTCAGGTCGGCGTCGATGGCCATCTGCTTGCCGGGCATGCCGTCCAGGGTGAAGCGGGCCGCCACCTCCGCGATGCGCGTGGCGCCCTTCGTGATCACCACGAACTGAATGATGATGATGATGGCAAAGAGGATCACCCCGATCATCAACTGCCCGCCGGCGACAAATTCCCCGAATGTCTCAATGACCTTCCCCGCGGCGGCCGTCCCCTGCGTGGCATTGGACAGGATGAGCCTCGTCGTGGCGATGTTCAGCACCAGCCGGAACAGCGTGACGGCCAGCAGCAGGGAGGGAAACGAGGAGAACTCCAGCGGACTGGCGATGTACATGACCGTCATCAGGATGATGGCGGCCACGGTGATGTTGGTGGACAGCAGCATGTCCATCAGCCAGGGCGGAAGCGGGACCAGAATCACCAGCAGCAGGGCCATGGCCGCTATGGGCAGCACAATGCTGCGATGCGATGCCACCGACTGCAGCAGCATCATGGGATGGAGGCGAGCCATTGCCATGCCTTGGTCGTCCCTGCCTTACTCCCTGTTGCGTACCGGGCCCCGAATCCGGGCCGCCCCTTGTCCGTCAGGCCGCGGAAACCGCCCGTGGTCCCAGCCCCTTGCCGGTCACCTCGTACACGTACGCCAGAATCTCCGCGATCGCCTGGTAAAACCGCTCCGGAATCTCCTGCCCCACACGCACCACGTCATACATGGCGCGCGCGAGGGCACGCCGTTCCACAATGGGAACGCCCGCGGCCGCCGCCAATTGCCGAATGCGCAGAGCGGCATAGTCCGACCCCTTGGCGACCACCACCGGCGCGTTCATCCGCTCCGCGTCGTACTCGAGCGCGATCGCCAGGTGCTCCGGATTCGTGACAACCACGTCGGCCTTGCCGACGGCCGCCCGCAGCCGCTGCATGGCCAGCTCCATCTGCACCCGGCGCCGACGCTGCTTGATCTTGGGGTCGCCTTCCATGTTCTTCAGCTCGTCCTTGACCTCCTGCTTGGTCATCTTGAGGTCTTTCTCATGCCGATAGCGCTGGTACGCGTAGTCGAACAGGGCCAGCAACAGCATGACCACGGTCAGACGAAGGCCGAGCTGGAACAGCAGGTCCGCCAGCCGCATGTACAACGCGACGCAGCCCATCTGCATGGCGTGTACGATTTCCGCGGCATGACCGGCGATGGTCAGCCAGGCCACCGCTCCCACCGCGGCCAGCTTGGCGACATTCATCACCAGATCCACGATCTTCTTGAATGAAAAGAGACTCTTGAGCCCGGACAGCGGGTTCAGGTGGGTCAGATCGGGCTTCAGCTTCTTGCCCGTGATCAGCCAGCCGACCTGGGCATACATCACCGCCAGCGCCGCCACCAGCAGGCCCAGCAGAAACGGCCACATCGCCTTGCCCGCCTCCAGCGCGATCCCCGCCGCGAACGACGGGAGCGCGTCGCCCGAGAGCAACCGGTCGCCCGCCAGACCGGCCCGCACTACCCGGAGCAGCATTCCCCAGATGCGCTCGCCCATCAGTTGCAGCATGACCAGGCCGCCCAGCAGCAGCACGGTGGCCGACAGGTCGCGGCTCTTGGGAATCCGCCCCTCACGACGGGCCTGGGCACGCCGTCGCGGGGTCGGGGCTTCTGTCCTTTCACCGGCATCGTCCGGCATGCTTGATCAACTCACGACAAGGAAAAAACGTTCCGAATGATCACGAACGTGTCGTACGTGTGGTCGGCCATCAGAGACCCGGAGGCCCCCAACGATACCGCCGCGACACCCATCACCAACAGCACACGCACCATGAATCCGACGGACAGAATGTTCAACTGGGGCATGGTCTTGGACAGAAAACCCATCGCCAGCGTGGCCCTCAACAGGGCGATCAGACAGGGACCGGCCAATCGCATGGCGGTCAGAAACGAGCTGTGCAGGAGGTCCAGCAACAGGCCCAGATGGCCCTCGCCCAGACTGAAGGACATCAGGGGCACGGCCTGAAACGAGTCCAGCATGCCTCGGACCATGGCCCGGTGCCCGCCCGCCACGAGAAACACGAAGAACAGCACCAGGTAATAGACCTGCCCCAGGGCGGTCGTCTGGTCGTTGCTCAGAGGATCGTACGACTGGGCCAGCGTGAGCCCGCCCTGCTGGCCGATCACCATGCCGGCCAGCCGGGCCGCGTTGAACAGCAGTTGCAGCCCGAGCCCCATGAGCACCCCGATCATCAGCTCACCGGCCAGACCCGGCAGCGCCGCCTGGAGAGTCAGACGCGCCGGGATGGTCGGCAACAACGCCGGAAACAGCACCAGCGCCATGGCCGCCGCAAAAAGCGCACGCAGCCGCCGCGGAATCTGGTCACTGCTCAGCATGGGCGCGGCCAGAACCAGCCCGCTCAGACGCGTGACGACCAGGGCGTAGCCCGGCAGCAGAATGGGAATCGTCAGAACAGACCAGGGCATCAGGGGCTTGTCACCTCCGAAGACACCTTCGCGTCGTCACAAGATCGGCAGCGTGCCGAACATCTGCTGGGCGTAATCGACCATCCGCGCGGCAATCCAGGGGATGAAGTACGAAGCGGCCAGAACCATGGCCACGATCTTGGGCACGAAGGTCAGCGTCTGTTCCTGCAACTGCGTCACCGACTGCACCAGGGAGAGGATCAGCCCGACCAGCATCCCGGCAACCAGGACGGGAGCCGAGGTCTTGATGGCCAGAAAGAACGCTCCCCGGCCCAAATCCAGTGCCACACCCATGTCCATCGTCGGTCCGCTCCGTCAAAACGGCCTATCGCCGGCCCCTCGTCAGGTGAAACTCATCAGCAGCGTCTGCGTCACCAGGTGCCATCCGTCCGCGAGCACGAACAGCAGTATCTTGAACGGCAGCGACACGAGCACGGGCGGCAGCATCATCATGCCCATCGAGATCAGGATGGACGCAATCACCATGTCGATCACCAGGAACGGCAGGTAGATGCGAAATCCCATGACGAACGCCACCTTCAACTCGCTGAGCACGAAGGCCGGAATCAGCACCGTGGAGCCCACGTCGTCCAGCGTAACCGTCTCGTCCAGCGGGATGGGACGGCCGCGCTGATACTCCAGAAACAGATAGACGTCTTCGTGGTTCTCCGCGGACTCGATCTGCCGGTACATGAACGTGCGCAGATGCCCCATGGCGCGTTCGAGGGCCGCCTCCTGGGATATCTCGTTGTTCAGGTACGGCGTCAGGGCATCCGCGTGAATCCCCTGGAGCGTGGGGCCCATGATCAGCAACGTCATGAACAGCGCCAGCCCCAGCATCACCTGGCTCGGCGGCAATTGGGCGGTTCCCATCGCCTGACGCAGCAACGCCAGCACCACCAGAATGCGGGTGAAGCTGGTCGTCAGGATCAGCACGGAGGGAACGAGCGTCAGGACGGTCAGCAGGACCAGGATCTGGAGCGTGGCGCTGACACCCTCGGCGTCACGCGCGGTGGGCAGAATCTGCCGGGCGTCTGGAATGCCCAGAGGATTGTCGATCGGCGCCGGGCCCTGGGCCGGGGCCGAAAGGCACACCGACAACAGGATCAGGGCGGCCAGCAGGCACCGGCTCCCGATTCGCGAGCATCCGTGCTCCATACGCACGCGCGACTCCTTCGCGCCTCGATCGTTCATGAGTTCACCGGGCCGGCCGCTCCTGCAGAGTGCGAAGACGCCCCAGCAGGCCCTGCAACTGGCCCATCGTATCCTGCAGCTGCTCCCGGCTGGGAGGACCGGCCGACGGGGCCGACGCCTCCACCTCCGCGTACTCGGCCGCCTCGTGGCTGAGCAGCTCGTCAAAGCGGTTCTGCCGCCCCGCCGGATGCGCAGCGGCGGACTGCGCCCGCAGGTGGAACGACTCGTCCGGATCCTGAATGTGCCCCAGATTCGTCAGATGGTCCGCCGTGATGCCGACCAATACGTAGCGACGGCCGACCTCCAGCAGGGCCACGCTCTGCTTCGGCGAGATGGCCGTCCGGGCCACCACCCGCAAGGGACCCGACGGCGTCTTCCGCACGCTCGGGACGTATCGCCGCAACAGCCAGAGCAGGCCAAACAGGACGCCCAGCACCACGGCCAGCGCCACGATCCCGTGCCGATACCACGGCAGGCGTCGCACGCCCAGGGGAAGGGTCCGGCCGGCAATCGCCGAAGATCCGTCGGGCCCGCCGCGCGGCGGCAGGGCGATCAACGCATCGCTGCGAACCGCGGGCGCCTCAGCCGACTCGCTCTCTTGGTCTTCGCCCGCAACGACCGCGCTCGATGCGGCTTCGCCCGGGCATTCGTCGTCGGACGGGATTGCACTCGGTTCCGCGGGGTCTGGTCGGACCAGAACCTCCCGGGCGGAGGACGGCGTGGTAGTCTGGACGTCTTGGCTTTCCCCCGCGGGGGCCGCGGCCCCGCTCACCGCCAGGGCGATGAGCAGACCACCGACCCATTGAACCTCCCTGTTCCTTCGTTCCTTGAACATCGCGCTATCCATCGCGACCGGGTTGTTCAGACGTTAGTATGCGATCCGCTCATTCTCATCCGCGATGATCTCGCTGACGCGGACGCAGAAATTGTCATTGAGCACCAGCACCTCGCCGCGGGCGACCAGCCGATCATTCACAAACACGTCCACGGGGTCGCCGGCCAGCTTGTCCAGCTCCACGACGCTCCCTTCCCCCAGGCGCAGCACGTCCT
>CAZBFW010000194.1:0-7201 GCA_964491135.1 uncultured Phycisphaeraceae bacterium
GCGCACCTGGCGGTACCCCTCGCCCAGATCGCGGGTTTCGAGCCAGCGGTAGCCGGGGAACTTTTGGAGAAAGCGTTCGCAGTCGGTCGTGCCAGGGTAGACCTGAATTCCCTGGCCGAAGTAGAACTCGTCGAAGTCAAGATCAAGCGTGTTGGGCACTTCGATGGTCTGGGCGGCTTCCTCGAGCGTTTCACCGGGCGTGCCCAGCATGAGAGAGAACCGGACCGCGATGCCGTGCCGCCGGAGCGATTCGGTAATGCGGTGGGCGTTCTCGAACCGGATTCCCTTCTGCAACCGCTCCAGCACCGCCTGGCTGCCCGACTCCAGCCCCACGTACAGTTGCCGGAACCCGGCGGCGGCCAGCCGGGCGGCAATTTCGTCGTCCAGCCCGTCCAATCGGGAGTGAGCGTGAAACTCCAGCCCGAGATTCGCTTCGATGAGTCGGTCGCAGAGTTCCTGGCAATGCTTGCGGCTGATGGAAATGGCCTCGTCGCGGAATCGCACGGTCCGCAGACGGGGGTTGGCGGCCTTGAGTTGGCAAAGCTCGTCCACCACGCGTTGCGGGCTGATGGTGCGGTACTTCTTCTTCCAGTAGTGGTTGCAGTTGCAGAACGTGCAGTGGTAGGGGCAGCCGCGGGCACTGATCACGTCGGCGTGGGTGTGGTCGCCGCAGTGTACGTCACCGAAGAAGTCGCGTCGCAGGGGCGGCAGGGCGTTCAGGTCAGGGATCAGCGGCACCAGCGGTGTTTCCACGATTTGACCGTTGCCACGGAAGACCGCGTTGGGGACGCCATCAAAACGGCGGCTGCCGGCGGCCAGCGTATCGCAGAGCGCCTTGAACGGAATCTCGCCCTCAAAGCGGATCACGATGTCAATGGCCGGACAGGTTTCGATGATCTCACGCCCGATGTACGACGCGTGGTTACCGCCGACGGCGATGGTCACGTTGGGCAGCGCGTCTTTGATGGCAGAGGCCCAGAACAGCACGTTGTGGATGTTCGAGGCGTAGGTGGTCATGGCGACCAGGTCGGGCCGGAAGTCCTCGATTGCCCCGAGCAGGTCGCGGTCGAGTTTCAGGTAGCGATCCGGCCCGCGCTCCGGCGGGCTGTTCATCTCGATGCCGCGGATGGTGTGGCCGTCGGCCTGAACGTACGAGCCCAGGCTGGCCAGACCGAAGGGGACGACCAGTTGGTCATAGTAGATCGTGTAGGAATTGACGGACAAGAGCAGGATGCGCACGTCAAGTCCTCCCTCCTCGCGGACATGGTGTCGGTACCGCGCGGTGACACCGACATGGTGTGTGCCAGTGGATCATGATCCGACCTCCGCGGGTTCGGGGACCGGGTGGCGGTCGGAGGTGGTCTCGCAGCGGCGGAGCAGGTTTTCCCGGCCCGGTGCGCAGAAGAACGTGTTGTCGATCAGCACGAGATCCATGTCTGTTGTGGTCAGCATCTCCAGACCAACGGCGCAGTAGTTCAGGATCGGCTCGCCGGCCGGGTTGAACGACGTGTTCAGCAGGATCGGCATGCCGGACAGCTTCTCGAAGGCCCGCAGCGTGTCGTGCAGGAACGCGTTGTGCTCGCTCCGCACGGTTTGGAGCCGGGCGCTGCCGTCTACGTGGGTGATGGAGGGCAGCCGCTCGGCGAACTCCGGCCGGGTGTGGCAGATGACGGACATGTAGGGGATGTCCGCGGCGTTTGTAAAATAGCGCGACGCGTCCTCCGCGGGGGCGACGGGCGCGAACGGGCGGTACCATTCCCGGTGTTTGACCTTCTCGTTAAGGATATCCCGCATGTTCGGGTTGAGCGGGTTGCAGAGGATGGATCGGTTGCCCAGGGCGCGGGGGCCGATCTCGTAGCGCCCGCGGATGACGCCGACGATGAGATCGTCGTGGATCAGTCGGGCGAGGGTTTCGGGTACCTCTGCGTCATCGAGCGTGCGGTGCGGATACTGGCCGCGGAGGTTGGGCAGTTCGTCCCGGTCGAACGGCTCCAGGCCCAGGTAGGGTGAGAGGTAATCGTTCGTGCCGCCAAACGGCAAGCCGGTGACGCGGTGGTGCGCGAGAAGCGCGGCGCCGGCGGACAGGCCGCAGTCCGAAGCGTTTGGCACCATGTACGTGCCGCCGAACCAGCCGGTCTGCTGGAACGCGAAGTTCGTGATTCCGTTCAGCGCGCAGCCGCCGACGATGCACAGGTTGCGGCTTCGTTGCGCGAAAGGACGCACTACTTCCAGCACTTCTTCCGTCCAGACGCGCTGAACGGTCCGGGCCAGGTCCTGTGCCAGGTCGTGCTCGGGTCCGGACAGGTGAATCTCCGGAAGGAAGCCATTGCGGAGTCGAGCGGGATCGACGCCGGGCACGGATTCGACAAGCGCAGTGTAATCCTGGAGGTCCGGGATTTCCTCGAGGCCGATCGCGTTGATGCGATGGCCGGCACCGTAGCTGTCGAGCTCTGCCACAGGCTTGCGGACGAGTCCGCGGTATTCCCGCACGTAACGTCGTGCGAATGGTGTCCACTCGCTGCGTATCTGCCCGTACGCGGTCAGGCCCATCAGCTTGCCCGCGGTGTCGTTCGCGGCGTTGGGCTTGATTCCGATGATGTAACCCAGGTTGTTGTAGTTCTGGCCGAACTGGATCGGGCAGCGCTCCACATATTCCAGTCCGCCCGGCCGGCCGTGGAAGAGGACGGTGATGCCGTCGTTGCCCGCCCCGTCGTAGCTGAGCACCAGCGCGTCGTCGAAGGGCGAGGTGTAGAACACGAGGGCGGCATGGCTGAGATGGTGGTCCACGTGGTGGAATCCGCCGATCTGGTAGCCGGCCTGGCGGAGCAGCATCTGCAGATTCACAAACTCCGGCCTGCGGCCCTGGTTCTGGACGGCGACGGCGTCGTACTGGCGGCCCCATTGCCGGCCCACGAAATCGAGGAAGAACTCCAGATCGGCCAGATCCACGTACTGGTACGTGTTGACCTGGCGACCGCGTTTGAGATTCGTGCAGATCAGCTTGTACCGCTTGCGGCGGTAGTATCGTTCTGCCTCCATCATGGCGATGACGCGGCCGTCTTCGACGAGGGCGAAGTTGGTGTCGTGTCCGAGCGATATGCCAAGCACTCTCATGACTGTGCACATCCCTTTCGCCTGGCGCCGGGCGATCTCCACGCCGGGTCTAGGCCCTGACCGCCTCCATCGCCTTCTGTGTTTTTCCGTCCGGCTCGTCGGGTGCCAACCGGGCCACGTTCCGAAGGATGGACAGATACCGGCTCACCGCGTCTTCCAGCCTTGGCGGCGTGATCAGACGGCGAACTGCATCCAGATTCGCGGCGGCGCGGTCAAGCTGTCGGAGCAGGTCGCCGCGGTCCCGGAATCCCAAGCCCCCATGACTGACGACGGCTGCATGTTCGCTGCCGATCGGATACAGCACGGGCAGGCCGCAGCACATCGCCTCAACTACCGCCGACTCCTGCCCGGGGTCTTCACCGGGCGCGACGTAAACGTCATGCTGCCGGAGAAGGTCCGCCCGCTCTGCGGGGGACGTCGCTTCGATCATCCGGGTGCGCGCGCCGGACGGCCGGCTTCCGTTCACGCTCGCGCAGGCGAACCGGTTCCAGTCCAGGTGCTGCTCCATCCAATCCACGAAGTCGCTCGCCCGCCCGATCTCCGCGTCGGTCCATATGCAGATTACTCGCAATCTTCCGTCCGCCGCTGGTGTGCGGCCGCGATCGTCGAACAGGGCCGGGTCGGCCGTCTCGTGCACGATCACCGGCGCCACCGGCTGGTAGCCTCGTTCGACGATGCGCTGGTATGCTCGCGCCGATGGAACGATGGTGGCCGTCGCGAACTGCTGATTGAACGCGTAGGCCAGCACCTCTCGCTCGGATTCGTAACCTCGCGGGCAGGAGCAGGGGGCCTCGAGTCGGTGGACGACGGGCAGCGGGTGATCACGCCAGGCCGTGAGAAAGGCGCCCATGTCAAACCGATACCCGTCGACCAGGCACACGGTGTGCTCGTCTGTCAACTGATTGTCGTTGATGGTCAGGCCGCCGTCGCGCAGGGCCTCGCAGAGGATGTCGAGGAACCCGCGGGCGGCATGGTCGCGGCCCGCATCATCGGCCCACCGGCTGACGCGTGGTTTGGCGTCGCGAGTGGGCGCCATCCAGTTGGGGGTTGTGCCGCGGCACAGGCGGACCGTTGGCTCATCCGCGTGGCACGCTCCGATGGCGTCCAGGCTGTCGTAGAGTTCTGAGAAACACTGGGCGGCGTACGTCCAGGTGTGGCGGGTCAGCACGCGTTCGCGGTTGGGCTGGACGGTGTCGTCCAGCACCCCGCGGCTGATGTCCTGGCCCAGGACGTCCGCGGCCTCCACGAACGACCGGTACACGCACGCCGGCCGCAGGATGTCCAGGGCCAGGGCCACCGGAGTGCTCACAATCGTGCAGCCGGTCGCGGCCGCTTCCATCACGGATTGGGGTCCGCCTTCGGAACGGCTGGACACCACGTATACGCTCAGCAGGTTGTACAGGACGTTCAGCGTCTGCCGCGGCAGCACATTCACCTTGACGTCGTCGCCGTCCTGGATCCGTCCGATGAAGGTGAAGGGAATGCCTCGTTCGGCCAGTGCCGCGCGAACCCAGTGCCGGCGTGGACCGGCAAGCACCACGTGCACCGGGTGGCCTTGGTCGTGCAGCACCGAGACCATCTCCACGAAGATGTCGGGCCCTTTCACGAGCTTGGGTCGATCGAGGGCCCCGCCTTCCGTGTCCCGATGGAAGCTGCCGATCAGGTATCGGTCGGCAGGAATGCCGTACTGCGTACGCATCGCCTGCAGGCTTGGATCGTCCGCAGGCAGCGGCCGGAACACGTCCACGTCCGTGGTGTAGGGCACGTAGCGGGTCTCGACGCCGATGCGGGCGAACTCCTCGATGGCCAGCGTGGAGCGATTCACCCAGCAGCCCACGAGCGGCATGAGCAGTCGATGGGCGGGAGTGGCAAAGTAGCGGAACGGTTCGCCGGGCACGTGACAGATGATTCGCTTGCCCTGCAGCTTCTCCGGGGGCAGCTTGAGCAACCCTTCCCAGCAAACGCAGTGAATCACGTCGGCCGCGTCGAGGTCCGTTTCCTCGATGTGGTTCGCCAGGGCGCGGCGGGTGAGGTCCAGGTCGTCATCCAGGGCCCAGCCTCCGCCGTCGCCTCCGGTCAGAAACACCTTCGGTCCGCTCATGCCGTTGTCCCTCCGGCCGTGAGTGCGTTACATCCCGCGTCGCGCCGACATTCTGCCCGCGCGGACGAGATTGCCGGCCGGGTCCGCACGACAGTCCTTGCGTTTCGCTCGGTGTACTCGCGGGGCGTCAGGCTCCGGATGCCGCAGCGGGTCAGATTTCGAAAGAATGACCGCAGCCCAGCCAGCAGGCCTTCGACCTTCTCCGAGGTATCGAAGTATGGATTGGAGCCCGGATGCAGCTCGTTGGAGTGCATCATGAGGTTCAGCACACGGATGCCCTGGCGGCGAGCGATGTGCACAACCGTTTGGAGCTCATGCAACCGGCCGGGCATGGGGCGAAGCCAGAGCACCTCGTCCGGAGCGGGCGGCCCCGGCCGGCGACCGGCGGTCCAGCGACGAAGCGCGTCGACCAGGCGCGGACCGCGTCGCACGATGGTGATGGGCAGCTCCAGAAGCCGGCTGCCGCCCTCGTTGCCCGTGTCCCACCAGAACGGATGGGCATCATGATCCCTGTAGTCCGGTCCGACCGCTGCGCAGAGCCCGTTGGCATGGGACCAGGACACCCCTGGCGTGATGGATGAGTCTGCCCTGAAGCCATGACGCAAGAGAATCGGAACGTGCTCCGGCGCGAGCCCGAACCGCCCGGCCCGGTACGTGTGCTGGGGCCCGAAGCGAGCCTCGAGCGTCTGGCGGAGGTGAGCCAGCTTTGCCTCGAAAATGTCCAGCGGGTATTCGTTGGGAAACGGGATCTTCTTGCGCTCCGGGTCACCCCGCGTGCGCCCCGCGGGGCGAACGCCGGGGCGCCAGCCGCTTCCTGGGCGCAGAGGTAGCACGGTCGGATGCCTTCGGATACGCACAACGCGTGAAACAAGGGAAGGCTGGAGAGGTTCTCGACCGTTACCCGGCCGTCCTTGGTCGAGTGTCGGTCCCACTCGGTATCCATGGTCAGCAGAAAGTCCATTCCCTGCCGTTCCTCCAGCACCTCGCTACAACTGCCCGCCGCTGAGCGCGATGACCTGGCCGGACGTGAAGGAGGCCCCCGGCGACAACAGCCACTCCACCGCCGCCGCGATGTCAGTCGGCCGGCAGAGCCGCCCCGCGGGAATTGACGCGGCCTCAAGCTTCTTCCGCCGTTCGTCCGCGTGGCGGTTCATGCCCACCGGCACGAAGGAAGGGCAGAGTGCGTTCACAGTGACGTTCTTCAGGGCCAGCTCGGCTGCGAGCAGCCGAACCGTGTGCTCCAGCGCGGCCTTGGCGAGCGAGTAGCCCGCAAGGTTTAGTCGCGGCTGGCGCGTACCGTAGGTCGAACCGATGGCAATGAGCCGTCCGCCATCCGGGCCGATTCGCTCGGCCAGCAGCCGGGCCAGCTCGATCAGGTGTGTGGTGCCGAACGCCATCTGCCGTGTAAGGACGTCGGTCGGCGTGGTCAGCAGGCCGCCCTGGGCGGGACCCGGCCAGGCGCAATGGATGATGCCATACAGACCGTGTTCAGGGATGGCGGCGCGCAGATGGTCCGCCCATTCGGGATCACAGAAATCAAGCGTCAGAGTCTGAACGCGCGGCTGTGCCCGTCTTGCACCAGGCATCCCTCCGGTTCGCGTGGCCGCGATAACCGGGTACTGCTCCGTCAGCGAGTCCACGACTGATTGGCCGATGCCGCCCGACGCGCCGGTGACCAGCACGGCCGCGCCGGTCACAGGTCGCGAGGAGGCGGTCACGGTGGTGGCTGTCGACCGGCCTGTCTTGAATTCATGCAGTGTGAAGCCCAGGACGATGTCGGCTGTGATGCTGCCGCCAGTCGGACCGACGGTGACCCGCAAGCGCCCCGCACCCGTCTGCGGATTCCAGGCCGTGATCTCACCGCGGACGCGCACACGGGAGGGGTACTGCAGAGGGGCCGGGACGCGGGCGTCCGTGGACGTCAGAAGCACTTGGTCTCCGGGCTGGTACATTCCTGGCAGGCACGGAGCCCGGCCGACCTGGTAT
>CAZBFW010000195.1:0-3888 GCA_964491135.1 uncultured Phycisphaeraceae bacterium
GGGCATGATGCGTGTTCAGGCCGCCGCGGAAATTCTGCTGAAACGCGGTCGTCTGAACCACGTTGATTGAGATGCCCATCTCCTCCAGTCGCGGCCGCAGGCCGAACCAGGTTCCCGTCAGCTGCGGGGTCGTCAGAAGGTCATACGGCTGCGCGACCGGCTGTGTGGCGGGCGTGGGTGGCTGGCCGGGCGCCACCGGTTGGCTCGTCTGGGCGCACGCCCATCCCGCCGGCACCAGCAGGACGGCGGCGACGCAACCGGCTGCGTAGATCCGCAGCCGCAGGAAGTCGAACATTCCGGAACCTCCGTTCGGCCCGCTGAAGGAATGCAGAGGGCCGCATCCAGCATGGCTGACGAAGCGTGTACGTCTCTTGGCAGCAAGCACGCCGCTGCGCCGGACGGCGGCCTGCACGATCCATCCGGATCTCACACGGACCCGGGAGAACACCGCGCCACGCTGTTCCCCCGGGCGAGCGTCACCTTACTGACAATCCGGGACTTCGCAAAGGGCGGCATCCCCTCCCTGTCGTCACGCCGTCCCACCGCCCGGCCAAGGCGGTGCGGGCTATGCGTCGAGATCCGCGGGGTGCGTCTCGGCATGCCGAGACTCCACCCGTGGCTTCGATCCGGCGCCCCATGCGGGGCGACTTGACTTTCCGCCGGAGGTGTCACGCATCCGGTCAAGGCCGCCTGCCCCCCCCGGCACACGGGATTTCCCGTCACGCCCGGCTGCAATGGCTTGACGGCCGAGTACTCCAATCCGGCATTCGAATCCTCGGTAACGTGATCGGATCGGGCCAAAGGCCGTCCGGTCATCCGCGCCGACCAAAGGTTCCTCGGACGCCGCCAACAGGTCCGAAGTCCGGGAGCCCTTCCTTGCACATTAAAATGGGGAAGATGCTCCCAACTTCTTTATTTTGCAGAGGTAATGCCTCATGGCTACTCGAAGGCGAAGGCCGGCAGGCGGCGATATTCGTTGCCTCGCGGTTGACCTTTGCTTAGCGACGCGCAAGACTCCTTGCATCGGGCCGCGACTCAGTGGTACGGTGGAGAATCAGGAGGCACGCCGTGGCCGGGCTGCGCCGGCTGAACTGTGAAATGGCAGCAAGCAACCGTGCAGCGCATCGAGGGCTACGATTCCAGTGACGGTGAGTGTTGTCATTCCGGCTTACAATGCTGGTGCGTTCCTTCAACGTGCCGTGGACAGCGTTCTGGCCCAGACGAAACCTGTCCGGGAGATCGTTGTTGTTGACGACGGATCGACGGACGACACGGCGGAGGTGGCGCGTTCTTACGGCCCGGCCGTTCGGTACATATACCAGCCCAATGCAGGCGTAGCTGCTGCCCGGAACCGTGGGATTCATGAGGCTCGCGGTAGCTGGGTGGCTTTTCTGGATGCCGACGACGAGTGGTATCCCTGGAAGAACGAACGGCAGTGGGCGGTTCTTCGAGCCTACCCGGACCTTCGGTGGTGCGCGTGCGAAGGTGAGGTTGTGAGCGGCCTGCAAATCCAGGCCAATCGCTTGGCGCGTCGGGCCCGTCGGGCGCTTCACGAACGCGGCTTCTTCTCCGATTACTTTGCAGCGGCGGAACTGGGCGTGTTTCTGCATACCGGCGGGATGCTGGTCGCCTTGGACACCCTTCGCGACGTAGGGGGCTTTGATACCACTCTGCATGGAACTGAGGATGCCGATCTCTGGTCGCGCCTGGCCCTGCGATACGCGGCCATCGGATACGTGCCGGAGGTCTGTTACCGTTACTACGCCGATGTCGAGAACAGCCTGTCCAAGAACGGCCTGCGCACGCACTACATGCTGATGAGCATGGCGAAGATCGCGGACGGCCTGGGCGAGCACCCGGAACGTGCGGACACGTATCGCTGTTTTGCCCAGCGGCAGGCATTCCGGCTGCTGGTGGCTGCCGCCGCGGGGCGGGAAGAGGTCAGCGATGCGGAGGTGGCCGAACACCTGAAGCGCTTTCCCCCCACCTGCATCCAGGCGATGATCCTTCACATCCTGCCGCGCCTGCCCGTTTCGCTGCGGAGCCGGCTCGAAGGCCCCATCCGCGACGCGCATCGGACCTGGCACCGACGGTTCAGCGCGTGACGCGCACGACACCCCTGCCCTCGCCGGCGTTCGCATCCGGGAAGCAAAACGGTCCCCGGCCCTGATGAAACGGGCCGGGGACCGTACGTTCCCCGCCAAGCCGGTCTGGTCCGGGTCGACCGTCTATGTCCCCGGTTTCTTTGCCTGGATGCGATTCAGCTTGATGTCGACGATTTCCAGGATCTCCGCCCACTCGCCTTCCACCAGATGCTCGGCCAGCCCTTCCGCGTTCATCTTGGCCACGATGCGATACGTCGCGATGCCCTTGGTGAGCTTGTAGTTCACCTTCTCAATGCCGGCGATTTCTTCCAGCTTCTTCTTCAGCTTGATCGCTTCGGCGGCCGACAGCCCCTCCACCTCGATCTGGATCTCGCCTCCCGCCGAGATCTGGGTGGCCCACTGCATCATCACGGTCTCGTAGACCTTCTCGACAACCATCTCCGCCGCGCCGAAGAGCGCCTGCTTGCCCGCCTGAGGGCTGTGCGTGTTGATGCCGCGAGCCCCCCCGCGCCATTGGGGCAACGACTCGCTGGCCAGCAGCCGCCCGGTGTCCGTGTAGTACATCTTGACCACACAATCCCCGTTGTACATGGCCGCCGGCTCGCCGTAGAGGTCTCTTACACCCGCTGCGTTTGCATTGGCCGCGCCTGAAATGAAGATATGTGTGCCAAAGTCCTTGGCAATGGCCTGCATCTTGGCCACGTTGTCTTCCGCCGCCGCGTCATCCGCTTCCTTCTTCGCGATGGCCCGCACCTGCTCGCCCGCGTAGACGTCAAACCCCGCTTTGACCAGACGCTCCTCGATCTTGGACTCCAGGATGCTGCTGTTGTCCACCACGCCGTCGATCTTCTCCGTAATCAGCACCATGATCCCCGGGCGCCCGATCTGATCCAGAACGTTCTGCACCTCCCCCCACGTGCTGGCAATGGCCGACTTGCTCACGCGGGCCCGGATCTCGCAGACGAAGGTGCCGTTCATTCCCTCCCCTTCCTTCAGCACCTTGTAGTCCGTGATGATGCCCTCGGATCGTGCGTAGATGGTATCCCGGACCAGAATGAAGTTCTCCGCCTGGGAATGGGACGAAATCTCCGCCTTCCCCCCCTCTTCCAGGGCTTTTCGCAACGCATCCTTTCGAGCTGCGTCCTTGCTGATGCCCTCGCCCCGGGCCGTGACCTCCACAAAGTCCTCGTCGGCCCACAGGGGAGCCCCCCCGGCGAGCAACACTCCTACCGTCAACACCGCCAGCCAACGTTGTACCATCTGGCCTTTCTCCTGCGTCAGAAACCCCTGGAATTGCCCGTGTGGTCCATGAAGCCCCGCAATTGTGGTCATTCAACACCGGGGGTCAAGGAAAATCCGTTCCCACCCGTTGCCCGCGGCGCCCGCCTGCGTATCATCCCATCCATCCAATTGGAGGGCTTACCATGATGACGATTCGCAAGTCCCGCTCGTTAGCGAAGATGGCGACCGGTTTCGCCATGCTCGCATCGTTTTGCAGTGTTACTGTAGCCGATCCTGTCGTCCATCAAATCAGCGGAAAACTCGAAACCGTAGAGGGGCTCCGCGTCCTGCGGGTCTGGGGCGACGACTTCCAGCGCGGGTACGCCCACGGGTTCCTGCTGGCGGACGACATTCTCGCGCTATTGAACGGCGCGCTGTCGTCGAAGTCCGTGCTGCCCGATCCCGCGGCCTGGGACCAGCGAATCCTTCCCGCCGCGGCCGAACGCTTTGCGCTGACAGATCGCCAGACGGCCGAACTGGAGGCCATGCTCCAGGGCATCCG
>CAZBFW010000195.1:3898-7191 GCA_964491135.1 uncultured Phycisphaeraceae bacterium
ACGGACGTCGGGTCGACGCTCTGGGCCGGGACCTGTCCCGGGCGGACCTGGAAGCGATGAACTCATTCGCCGACTGGATTCGCATGGGCTGTTCCAGCTTCTCGGCGTGGGGAACGCTCACCGAGAACGGGGAGACCGTCACCGGGCGGAACCTGGATTACTTCGCCATTCCCGGCCTTCCCTCCAGCCAGCTTTTGATCGTCCATTTGCAGC
Organism: uncultured Phycisphaeraceae bacterium; assembly: GCA_964491135.1. Taxonomy (GTDB): domain Bacteria; phylum Planctomycetota; class Phycisphaerae; order UBA1845; family UBA1845; genus JAFGJQ01. Next base: position 4,112 of record CAZBFW010000195.1, read on the forward strand.
CGGGGCCGGGCAGGCTCTCGTGGCTGACGATGGCATGGCCGGGATTGATCGGGGCGTACACCGCCATGAATGAAGAGGGCGTCACGCTTAGTATGCACGATTCCTCAAATGGGGCCGCGCCCTCGGGCACGGGCAAATGCGTCCCTCGGTCCCTTGCCCTGCGGGAGGCGGTTGAGCAGGCCCGGGCTGCGGCTGCTACGGACGTGGCGACCCGCGTGCTTCGCGCCGCCCCCACGCTGACCGCCAGCAACTTCCATTTGAGCGGTCCATTCCGCGGCCAGGCGGACCCAGCCATCGTCTTCGAGTACGACGGGAACCGCGATCGTGACGAGGGCGTGACACTCCGCCGGGCGGCGGACGCGAACCACCCGATTCTCATGCAGGCCCTGTTATGCACGAACCACTTCCGCACGCGGGCCACGCCAACGCCCTGCGATCGCTATGACACGTTCCTAAAGGACTTTACGACTCCCCGCCCTGCGACCGCGAAGGTCGACGTCGCCGCGGCGCGAGAGGCCATGAAGGCCGTGGCCGTTTCGGGCACGCTGCACACCGTCATCTTCTTGCCCAACCGTGGTGAACTCTTCGTGTCACTGGCGGATGGACCACGAAATGCGGCCGAGACTCCGCCCGTTCACCTGCGGATATCGGACCTGTTCCGGCATTGAAACGAGCCGGGCCGACCCTGCCGGCCGCATTGAATCCGTGGTTGCCCATGCGTACCATCGGTCAGTAGGAGAGCGCTGAGCCTCTCGGCGTTTTCGGACCCAACCGGCAATCTCACTGTCCTCTCGTCGTTGAGATCCGGTTGCGTTGGGATGAGGAAACGGGTTTTTTCAAAGCGCTGAATCGCGCGGGGTTTTCGCGTCTTCCGGGGAGGGGCATTTTGCGCGTGCTGTCGCGTTGGATGTTGTCTGTAGTTGCGGTGCTGTCGGCGTGCGTGCCCGGACTGCCGGTTGCCGGTGCGTTCGGACCTGACGCCGATCTCCGGCCGATGCCGGCGGCAGGCTCCGTCTATCTTCTGGAGGTGGATGGACCTCTTACGAAGAGCCAGCGCGATACGCTTGCCCGCGAGGGTGTTCGGCTGGTGGAGTACCTGCCGGACGACACTTATGTGGCACGCGCGACGGCTGCACACGCAACCCAGGCGGCGGCACTGGATTTCGTCCGCTCGATGAGTGGGTTCCCGGCCGCGCGCAAACTGGCCCCCGGCATCGGATCCGTATGCTTCGCATCGCCGCATCGACGTGATCTGGCCGCCCGCGGATTGGAGCACCTGATTGTGGTGCTCCTGGAGGGCGCAGATCTGTCCGTCGTCTCGCAGGCCGTGGCGGCGCAGGGTGCCGAGGTGGTATTGGCGCATCGCGTCGCGGGTCGCGACATTCTGGAGGTGCGGATGCCGGCGGGTCGTGCCGCGGAGCTGGCCGCGCTGGAGGAAGTGCGGTACATCGAAGAGGCCCCGGAAGCCTCACTTCGCAACAACACGAACGCCTGGATCGTCCAGTCGAACCTTCTTGTCGGCGGCGTCGGGCAGACGCCCGTCTGGGCGAACGGGCTCCACGGCGAGGGCCAGATCGGCGGCCTGATCGACGGGCCGTTCAAGCTGGATCACTGCGACTTCGAGGATCCCCTCTTCCCCGTGGCGGGTCCGGACCATCGAAAGGTCGTGTCATACTACGGCACGCCGGGAACCAGTTCGCACGGAACGCACACGGCAGGGACGTTTGTGGGTGACGCGCCGCCGTACGGCATCGCAGACACCTACGATGGAATTGCCTACGCGGCCCGGATCGCCTTCACGGACTACTACACACTCTTTATGAATCCCTCACTGACATACGCCGGCTTCGAGACCGCGCACACCGACGGGGCCCGCGTGCACAGCAACAGTTGGGGAGACGACGGGTTCACCGAGTACACGCTTCGCTGCCAGCAGATCGACGAGTTCATGTGGGACTACGAGGATGATCTGGTCGTCTTCGCGTCAACCAATCTATTATCCCTGCAGTCGCCGGAGAATGCGAAGAACCTGCTGGCCGTCGGAGCTTCGCAGGATACGCCGCTTCAGGACTATTTCTGCCGAGGCGGAACGGGGCCGACGATCGACGGTCGCCGCAAGCCGGAGATCTTCGCTCCGGGATGCGGCACCTGGTCGGCCTCATCGAGCACAAGCTGCGGCGTGCGGACCGCCACGGGGACCTCCATGGCCTGCCCGGTGATCGCCGGCGCCGGACTGCTCGTGCGGCAGTACTACACCGAGGGATTCTACCCCACCGGCGCGCCCGAGCCGGCGGACGCGTTTGTGCCCAGCGGGGCCTTGCTCAAGGCCACCCTGCTGAACGCAGCCGCGGACATGACCGGCATCGCCGGGTATCCCGGCAACCAGGAAGGCTGGGGGCGGTTGCTGCTGGACCAGTCGCTGTACTTCGCCGGCGACGCGGCCGGTCTGTTCGTCTACGATCTTCGCAATGCCGAGGGCCTCTCCACGGGGGACGAGGCGCGCTTCGCTCTCGACGTCACCAGCGACGCCGCCCCGCTGCGCGTCACTCTTGCCTGGACCGACTATCCGGCCGCGCTCGGCGCGAATCCGGCCGCCGTGAACAACCTCGACCTGCTGGTTACCGCCCCGGACTGCATGGAGTACAAAGGGAACGTCTTTGCCGGCGGCGCGTCCGTGTCCGGGGGCGCGTTCGACGCTCTCAACAACGTGGAGCAGGTGCATCTGACGCTGCCCGCCTCCGGCACCTATGGCCTCATCGTGCGGGCGACCGCGGTAAACCAGGCGACCCAGGGTTTCGCCCTGGTGATCAGCGGTGCAATTGCGGGCACAGAGTTCGACTGCAACACCAACGGCGTACCCGATGCCTGTGACGTGGCTTCCGGCAGAAGCATCGATGTCAACAGCAACGGTCGCCCGGACGAGTGCGAGCTTCTTGGCGACTTCGACGACGACGGCGATCTGGACGCGGAGGACTATGCCATTTTGCTCGAGTCCTTCGGCCGCACGCCCGGTGATCCCCAGTACAACCCGGACTGCGATCTGGACGTGGTTCCCAACCAGGGCCGTGAAACCGGCATCC
>CAZBFW010000196.1:0-7188 GCA_964491135.1 uncultured Phycisphaeraceae bacterium
TTTCCAAATCCAATTGAAGCCGTCAACCTAGCGAGCAGCCCCTGGGCTGTCAAGGCAGCACCGCCGGGCCCATACGTGCCACCGCAGCGCCCTACAAATGCCGTGCCACACTCGGCCGACACACACCACGGCGCCTTATCCGCGGTTTTCAGTATCGGGGTGCGTGCCGACCTCGGTTTCGCTGTTCAGAAGCTGCGTCAGGCGGGTGGACTCCGTCTCGCTCATCACGAACCAGTGCCCGTCGCTCGGAAATCGCTGCGCCATCACATCTTCGGCGTATGCCGAGAACGCTTGCGTCAGCACGGTGTGCAGGTCTGCGTATCGTTTCACGGAACGCGGGGGGTGGCCGGCCGAATACCCAAGCATGTCATGGATTACCACGACCGTTCCGTCACAATACGGCCCCGCCACGCATCCGATCACCGGCAGGGACGTACGTTCCGCAACGATGCGGGCCACCTCGGCGGGCACGGCCTCCAGCAGCAATGCTGACGCCCCCGCCTGTTCGAGGACTTGCGCATCACGCACGATCTCGAGCGCCTCCGTCGCTGTTCGACCCTGAACGCGATACCCGCCGCTCCGGTGGATCGCCTGCGGTTTGAGGCCCAGATGCGCCATCACCGGAATCGTCGCTCTGGACATGGCCGCGACCAGGTCGGCCGAGCCGCCATCCACCTCGACCTTGACGCAATCGCAGCCGGCTTCGGCCATGAACCGGCCGGCGTTCCGGATCGCGTCGGCAGGGCCCGTCTGGTAGCTGAGATACGGCATATCGCCGATGAGAAACGCTCCCGGCGCGCCCCGGCGGACCGCCGTCGCGACGGTGATCATCTGGTCCATGGTCACCGGGAGCGTGCTGGCATGCCCCAGGCACACCTCTGCGTACGTATCTCCCACAAGGATCACGTCCACGCCGGCCTCCGCCATAAGACGGGCCGTCGAATAGTCGTAACACGTGAGGACGGGGATCTTGCGCCGCTCGCGTTTTCTGGCCAGCAATGAGGCAATCGTGGTTTTGGTCGTAGCGCCAGTCATGACAACAGGATAGGCTCACATTTCACGGCTCGCAACCCCGTGCGTCGTCGGCTGCTGATGGATTGAATGCTTGCGCGCAACCCGCTTGATGGTGGATCCGGTCGGGCCGCTACTGCGAGCCGCCAGTTTCGTTTGGTTGCGGCGCGGCATCGTTTGAACCTGATCCATCTTCGGAGTCACGTTCGCGGAAATGGTTCCGTAACCGACTTACTGACTCCGGATCGAGCCTCGTCAGCCGGTTCTGGGCAAAAATACCCAGGTCAGCGGCGGCGCGTAACACCTCCTGAGACCGGCGGCCCAAGTCTTGAGCGAGTTCGTACACTTTCACGCGGGGTTTCATGGGGCATCCTGCGGACGGAGCGTTTCGGGAAATGCGCTGCCTATTCTTTTGCGTCTGCATGGCCGTGCAGCGCCCGACGAGCGGCTGATACCATCTGGTCACGTTCCTCGGCGTCGTTGGCGGGGTGAAATCGCCGTTCCGCGATTTGCCTGAGCGTGTCCGCGAGATGTCGTGCGGTTGCGATCAGGGAGAGAACGGTCGGCCCGTGTCCCGTTTCGCCGGCCATGGCTTCGATTTCCCGGACGGCCAGCAGACGCGGCTTCTGCAGCGGCGAGCTTCGTGCAGCGCGGGAAGGCAGGCGCTTCCTGACGCGTTCCACCATCGCGGCGTGACCTCTCTTCGCCTCCGCCAGAGTGCCGTGGCGGACGGGTTCCCAGTCGTGCGGGACGTTGAAGACGGTGGTTTCGTACAGCACGGGCGGTCCGTCACCGTGCGCGTGGTCGCGACCGAGAAACGCCGTCACGACCTCCGCCTCGCCGATATGCGTGCGTTCGATGGTGAGGTCCGCGTTCTCGAACCAGGCCGACCAGGTCATCAGGTTCGGCTCGGGCACGGGGTTGCCTTCGACGTCCAGAATGTACTTGTCGCCCTCCACGGGGACGCTCCTGGCCGGTCTTCGGGTGGCGCCACCGGGCCGCCGTCATCCCGGGCCGCGCGGTCTGCCCCCCAGTATGCCGGAAATAGGCCCGACGTCCAACGCCTGTTGGGAACGTCAACCGCCGGCTTCGGCGTTTTTTTCCAGAGATCCCTGACAGGGGCCGGCGGTTGCAGGCGTCATATGGGGTTCAGGCGGCGACTGCCGTATGCCTGTCCGCCGTCCCGGGCTTGACAGGCCGTCGGGTTCGGTTACATAGACCCCGTGCGGTCGCCTGGGTGGAACACGCCAAGCCGCTGTTCGCCCGCGTTCGTAACTCCTTTGTTCAGAAGTACCTTACGGCAACGGGTGATCCTATGATCCGCGTCCGGAATCTTGTGAAACGCTTCGGCGTCGTGACGGCCGTCGATGGCATCTCGTTTGACGTCGAGAAGGGGCAGGTGGTGGGCTTCCTCGGTCCAAACGGGGCGGGCAAGACCACGACCATTCGAATTCTGACCGGGTACCATCCGGCGACGGAGGGATCGGCGTCGGTGGCGGGTTTCGACGTGCTGACGCAGTCGCTGGAAGTTCGCCGCCGCATCGGCTACCTGCCGGAGTCGGCCCCGCTGTACCCGGAGATGCGGGTGCGGGAGTACTTGCGGTTTCGGTCGAAGCTGCACGGGATGTCATCTGCGGAGGCGGCGAAGGCCATTGACGGCGTGGTGGGCCGCTGCTGGTTGTCGGAGTTCGTGAACCGTCCGATCGGGCAGCTTTCCAAGGGGATGCGGCAGCGGGTGGGGCTGGCGGATGCGATTCTGCACGATCCGGATGTGCTGATTCTGGACGAGCCGACGGTGGGTCTGGACCCGACGCAGATTCGTGAGTCGCTCAGCCTGATCAAGGAGCTGAGCCAGCGGCACACGGTGCTGTTCAGTTCCCATATTCTGCCGCAGGTGGAACAGATCTGCGACGAGGTGATCATCATCAACCGGGGCCGCATTGTGGCGTACGGGGCTCCGAAGAGGCTGGGGGAGGAGAAGGCGGCCGGTTCGCGGCTGATCGCGGAGATTCGCGGGCCGGGAGCGGAGATCGAGCGGGCCGTGGGGGCGTTGGCGGGCGTCGAAGCCGTCGAGCGGCAGACGCACGACGGCTGGGAGCGTCTGACGATCCGCGCCCGCGGACGCGACGACGTCCGCGAGGGGATCTACAAGCTGGCTTCACAGAAAGGCTGGGGTCTGCGGGAGATCCGCCGAGAGCTGGACAGCCTGGAAGACTACTACCTCAAGATCACGAGCGGCGCGATGGATGAAAGCCGGTCTGCCGGCGTCCCGGCCTAGTCGTTCCGACGCGGCGGGTGGAAGGGATGAGACGTCGCTTGACGGGAGATACGGGTTTATGAGACACGTGTCCACTCTAGCCGAACGCGAATTGAGCGTGTACTTCTTGTCGCCCATCGCGTACGTGGTGCTGACGATTTTCCTGGCGGTCAGCGGGGTGCTCTTCATCACGCAGGTGTTTTCGCCGGGGGCGGAGTCTTCGTTGCGCGGGCTGAGCAACGACGTCTGGCCGATCATTCTCGTGTTCATCCTGCCGATGATCACGATGCGTCTGCTCTCGGACGAGTTCCGCAGCGGGACCATCGAGACGCTGATGACGGCCCCGGTCACGGACGCGGACGTGGTGCTGGGCAAGTTTCTGGGCGCGATGGTGTTTTACCTGGTCATCCTGGGTACCACGCTGGTGTACCCGGTGCTGCTGATGATCTGGGGCAGCGTGGACTGGGGCATGGCGTTCAGCACGTACGTCGGGTTAATTCTGCTCGGGGGGTTCTTCATTTCGGTGGGCCTGTTTTTCAGCGCCTGGACGAGCAACCAGGTGATTGCCGTGGTGTGCAGCTTCATGCTGCTGGCCGTTCTGATGTTTCTGGCGCGGTACCTGGGCGGTTTTCTGTCCGGGTTGCCTCGCATGCTGGTGCAGCATGTGGACGTTCGTTACCACTACCAGGACTTTGCCCGCGGGGCGGTGGTGTTGAACCATGTCGTCTACTTCGTGACGCTGACGGCCCTGTTTCTGTTCCTGACGGTCAAGACGCTGGAGTCGAGGCGATGGCGGTAGAGTCAAAGGAATCAAGGGAATCCCGGGCCGCGCACAGCGGGCGGACCGTTCGCTGGGCGACCGGGGCGAATGTGGGCGTGGCCGTGGCCCTGGCGGTGGCCCTGGTGGCGGCCCTGCAGTGGGGCGCGTACACGTTTGACGCCCGCGCGGACCTGACGTCCACCGGCGTGAACAGTCTGAGCGACGGAACGCAGAAGCTGCTGGATTCGCTGAAGGCGGAGATCCGGATCACGTCGTTGTACTACAAGAGGCAACCGGAATCGGAGGCCCAGGTGAAGTTCCGTTCGGCCGTGGCGGATCTGATTGAGCTCTACCGCAGCATGAACCCAAGCAAGGTCCGCGTGGAATACATCAATCCGGTGCAGGACCACAAGGCACTTGAGGAGATGTGGTCTCGCCTGCGGGCCATCCCGAAATTTGCGGAGCAGTTTGAGCCCTATCGCAAGGCAATCGAGCAGTTCCGGACGGAAATCGCTCCCGAGGCGGCTGAGCTCATCGCCCAGGAACTCCAGACGATCACCATTCAGTCAAACACGTGGACCGAGGGCAGAGAGGCGGCATACCTGGGTGTGGTCCGGAACTACTTCGAAGGGCATCAGCAGACCCTGTCGCGTACGCAGGAGGCGGTGAAGATGGCCGACCGCCGAGACCTGCCCGACTACGCCGGTGCCGTTGCGTCCATTCGCATTCTGTACGGCGACCTTGGCGGCATTGCCGAAGACCTGGATGCCGCGAAAAACCCCCAGATCCGGTCCCTGGTCTCTCAGAGCCCGGAATTCGGCCAATACCTGGAGGGAGTGGTTGCCCGATTCCGACCGCTGACGGAGAAACTCGGAGGCTTGCTCCCGAAGCCCGAAGAGCTGCCCACGCTGGATTTCGAGCAGGTCGCACGCCAGTTCAGCAGCGACGGCAACTGCATCCTCGTCGAGGCCGCGGGCAAGGATGCCCGCCTGATTTCCTTCGCGGACACCTGGCCGCTGCATGAGCGAGCCGTTGCGGCCAAGGACGAGTTCAGTCGGCACGAGTTTCGCGGCGAAGAGAGGATCAGTTCCGAGATCCTGCGGATGGTGCAGGAGCAGAAAGCGGCCGTCATCTTCGTCCGTCATGGCGGACCGGCGCTTTTCTTCGCCGGGATGCCCATGGGACCGATGAGTGCTCGCCCGCCCTATGCGCGGATGCGAAGCCATCTCGAGGATCTCAGTTTCACCGTACACGAATGGGACTTGCGGGCGTCGACGACTCCGCCGGCCATCGAACCGGAACCGGCGCAGCGGCTGTACGTCGTGCTCAAACCGGCGCCACCGGAGCAAAGCATGGGCCGTCCCCCGCAAGCGCCACCCTTCGGCGATGAGCAGCGGCGGGCGGTGCTGAACGCCCTGGGCGACAAGGGCAAGGCGCTTTTCATGGCCGGATGGGTCCCCGGCGCGTCCAGTCCGATGATGCCGACTCCCGGGTATGAGTACGCCGAGTACCTGCGGGACACCTGGGGAATCGACATCCTTGCAAGCCGTCTCATTCTCGACGCACGCCCAATCGGTCCCAGGGAGTTTGCCGTTGACTACACGTCGATGCTGCTGTCCCAGCTCTCCGCGGGCGATCACGTCGTGGTCACGCCGCTCGGCGCCAGCCAGACCGCGCTCGTGCGAGCCGCGCCGTTGGAGGTCGCGAAAGACCGTCCCGAAGGCGTTGCAGTGGAGTCTCTTCTGATTGCCAGGCCCCGCGACGGCCTGTGGGCGGTTGAGGATGTGGCGGCGGTGGATCAGCAACTGGCGCAGAATGGCTACGTCACGCAGAGTCCTGACATGTTGACCGGCCCGTTCCCCGTTGCCATGGCGGCGAAGAAAGGTGATGCACGGATCGTCGTCGTCAGCTCCGAGTACTTCGCGATGGACGATCTGGCCTTTGCCCAGGTGCCGGTTCTGACGGCGCGCGGGCTTGGCACGACGTACGTCAACCCCGGCAACGTGGCCCTGTTTGTCAACGCGCTGCATTGGCTGGCGGGGAATACGCAGTGGATGAACCTCGGCCGGCCAATCGATACACGCGTGATCGACATCGCGGAGGGGCCGGCGCTGACGTTCATAGAGGTGCTGAGCTACGGGATCTGGCCCGCCCTTGCGCTGCTCAGCGGCGGGATCGTGTGGATGATTCGTCGGAGATAAGCGGCCATGAACTACAAGACGACGATTGGACTGGCCGTGGCCCTGGTTGTCGTGGTCGGCGGCCTGTGGATCGCCAAGGGCTATCGGGCGAAGCAGGAGGCGGAATCGAAGACGGCCTCGCCGTCCGTGGTCCAGGATGATCCGACGGCTCGACCGCTCCTCTCCGAACCGATCGGCGATCCGGTCCGCATCGAACTGGAGATGAAGGGCCAGGCACGTTGCGTGTTCGTGAGTCAGCCGGCCGACGAAGGCGCACGCGGCGGCTGGAAGATGATCGAGCCGGTGGAAGCGGCCGTGCAGGACTGGCCCGTCCGCAACCTTGCCGCGACCTTTGCGGAGCTGAAGTACTCGGTGAAGTACGAGCCGGGGCAGGAGGGCGCGGTAACGCCGGACGCGGCCGGACTGAATCCGCCGCGGGCCGCGATCACATTGATCGACGACCAGGACAAATCGGCCCGCATTCGCGTGGGGGATGATGCCGGTCCGCGGAATGCGTACGTGCAGATGGGCGACGCGCCGGACGTTTATCTGGTCCAGGCTTCTCTGAGGAACGTCCTGAAGGAGAACGCCCGCGACTATCGGGATCTGCGCCTCGTGAACTTCGTCCCGGACAAGTGCGTGCGGCTGGAGATTGAGCACCATCCGGCGGGCGAGCCGGCGGTTGCGTATGCCCTGGTGAAGCGCGGAACGGACTGGGTGTTTGAGGCTCCGTTCGACGCCGTGGCGGTGGGAACGAAGGTGCGCAGCGTACTGGCCGCCGTCGGACGTCTCAGCGCCGTGTCGTGGGTGGCGTCGGAAGGGCAGCCACCGGCGGCGTTCGGGTTGGACGCGCCGGAACTCATCGTCCGGGCCACCGTGGAGGAGACGGTCGAGCCTCCTGCCGCGGAGCCGACCACACAGCCGGCCGCGCCAGACGTGAAGACGACCGTTCACGAGGTCCGGGTTTCCGCGATGGGGCC
>CAZBFW010000197.1:0-7181 GCA_964491135.1 uncultured Phycisphaeraceae bacterium
CATCAGCGTATCCGCCCGCGACAAGGCGACGGGCGAAGAGAAGTCCATTCGCATCGAGGGCTCCAGCGGCCTGAGCAAGGACGAGATCGAGCAGATGAAGCGCGACGCCGAAGCCCACGCGGCCGACGACATCAAGCGCAAGGAGCTTGTGGAAATCCGCAACCAGGCCGAGCACATGGCCTACGAAACCGAGAAGCAGCTCAAGGAGCACGGCGACAAGATCAGCCAGGCGGACCGCGGCAAGATTGAGCAGGCCATCAAGCAGGTGCGAGACGTGATGGGCGGCACCGACCTGGACGCCATCAAGAAGAGCACGGAGCGGCTCATGGAGGCCGCCCAGACCATCGGCAAGGTCGTCTACGAAGAGATGACCAAACAGCAGGCCGCCGGGGCCACGGCCGGCGGCGGAGGCGGACCGAGTTCGCCCGGAGACGACGCCGGCGGGAAGAAAGACGAAGACGTGATCGACGCCGAATACGAAGTGAAAGACAGCAAGTGATCCCAAAAACCGCCCGGGCAAACGCCCGGGCGTTCTTTTTTCGAGGCCGTCGGCGTGTCGGTTTGCACGACGCTTGCAGGCGGCACCATGCCGTGGGAGAATACCATCCATAGCACCGTGTGATTGTCGGATGCGCTCGGGTGCTCCGTCACTCCACCTGTGGTCCTCCTGAGCTCATCCGATTGTCGCGAGAGTGCCCGCGCAAAGGGTCGGGGGAATGCGGCAGGCCCTCGACCCGCCAGGATCGAGCGATTGAGTACAAAACGCGAAAACTCCCGGAGGATGGACTCATGAGGCGGCTCAACGTGTGGATGGCGACGGCGGCGATGTTGACCCTGGCGGCTCTTGCAGGATGCGGGTCCGACCTGTTCGGCCTCGGTCTGCCGGACAGCGCCCACACCACCGGTGGCAACGGCGACACGCAAAGCGAAAACGACCCGGGCACGGTGAACGGCCTGCTGACCGAGGAAGAGGCCGCAGCCGTCGACCGAAACCTCGATTTGATTGAGCAGTTTTCCAACTCATTTGGTGCGCTGCCGGCCGCGGGTCTGCCCGCGACGATGCCGGGCATGCCGGTCGAAGCACCCGCCACAGACCCCGACTGTCCCATCGTGACTTTCGACGTGGACCGGATCACGCTGGACTTCGGTACGAACGGTTGCAGGCCCACGCAGGACTGGTACATCACGTACAGCGGCAGCATCCGCTTCGACGTGGACATGGAGGGTGGCGAGCTGCTGCTCACGTTTGATCAGTTCAGTACCACGCCGGACGGGGAAGACACGGTGACCGCAGCCGGCACAGCCCACCTGGCCACCAACGAGGACGACGATGCGTTTACGCTCGATGCAGTTTTGGATCTGCTGTTCGACGTCGACGGAGAGACGCTCGCGGTAGCCGGTGGTTTGTCGCTCAGCATGGATGCGAACACCGGCGAGTCAGTGATCACTGAGGCTGACGTAACGATTACAGATGAGAGCGGCGTGACAACCACGCTGGAGGCCGGCCAGGTCCACTTCGACCCCTCAGGGGCTCCGGACGAGGGCACGGTCACCCTCCAACTGGGAGCGGGAGGACCCCATCCGGTGAGCGTCGCGATTACATTCACCGAGGACACTCCCATCGACGGGTCGGTACTGGTTTCCGTCAACGGAAGCCCGCCGGTCAGCATACGACTCGATGAGTTGGGGCGTTGACCGCAAAACACCGGCGATCACGAACGGAATTCAACGCGGGGGCCGTCTCGCGAGATCGCGCGGCAGCCATCCCCGCTTCACTCTGGCGTTTGGCTCAGTCGATTCCGAGTTGCAGGCGGGCGGCCTCGGAAATGCGGTCGGGCGACCAGGGCGGGTCCCAGACGACTTCGACCTGGCAGCCGGCGACGCCGGCAATGCCGGAGACCGCTCGTTCAACTTGGGGCGGAAGAGACCCGGCCACGGGGCAGGCCGGCGAGGTCAGCGTCATTCGGATGTGTACGTTCCCGTCGTCGGCCGGGTGGATGCCATAGACCAGGCCCAAGTCGTAGATGTTGACCGGGATTTCCGGGTCATAGATCGTGCGAAGCACTTCGATGATTTCGGCCGTTTTGATGTCCTGCTGTATGCGGCTGGCGGGGGAATCGCTCATCGGTCGCTCCCTGTCGGCGAATCTCACTCGGTGGACACGCTGTCCGTGCGATTCTCGAGGGCGGCCTGCACGGTGTGCCAGGCGAGCGTCGCGCACTTCACGCGGGCGGGATACTGGCAGACCCCGGAGAACACCTCCAGCTTGCCCAGGCCGTTGCCCAGGTCCGTCTCCACCTTGTCTCGCGTCACGAAGGCGTGGAAGTTCCGAAAGAGCTCCTTCGCCTCCTCCAACGTTTTGCCCTTGACGGATTCCGTCATCATCGACGCGGAGGCCGTGGAGATGGCGCAGCCGGAACCTTCGAACCGAATGTCCGTGACCCGCCCCTCCTCCACCTGCAGGTACACGTGCACGTGATCGCCGCAGAGCGGGTTGTAGCCCTCGGCGTCACAGGTGGCGTGGTCCAGGCGGCCTCGGTTGCGGGGCCGCTTGTTGTGGTCCAGGATGACCTCCTGGTACAGATCCTGCAGGTCGTCGGACATCAGCTGAACACCTCGATCACGCGGCGTACGGCCGCCGCCAGTGCGTCCACTTCCTCACGCGTGTTGTACAGCCCGAACGACGCCCGCGCCGTCGCGGGCACGCCAAACCGTTGCATCACTGGCTGGGCGCAATGATGCCCCGCCCGAACGGCGATGCCCTCGCGATCCAGGATCGTGCCCACGTCGTGCGGGTGCACGCCTTCAACCACAAAGGAAAGCACCGACGCCTTTTCCCGTGCGGCACCGAGAATTCGCACCTGGGGCATGGCCGCCAGGGCCGCCGTGGCATACGCCAGCAGGTCGTGCTCCCACGCGGCGATGGCCTCAAGACCGATTCGCTGAACATACTCCAGCGCGGCGGCCAGTCCGATGCCGCCCGAGATGTTCGGCGTGCCCGCCTCGAACTTGTACGGCACGTCGCCGTACGTCGTCTTCTCCAGGGTGACCGATCGAATCATGTCGCCGCCGCCCTGATACGGGGGCATGGCGTCCAGAAGCTCCTTCCGTCCATACAGCACTCCCACGCCCGTGGGGCCGTAGATCTTGTGCCCGGAAAACACGTAGAAATCACAGCCGAGCTTTGCAACGTCGACGGACAGGTGCGCAACGGCCTGCGCCCCGTCCACCAGAACGACTGCGTCCCGTTTATGCGCCAGGTCGATCATGGCCCACACCGGGTTCATGGTCCCCAACGCGTTGGACACGTGGGTCACCGCCACGATGCGCGTACGCGGTCCCAGCAGGGCCGCATATTCGTCCAGGTCGATCTCTCCCGCATCGCTGATCGGAACCACCCGCAGCCGGGCGCCGGTCTGCTCGCACACCATCTGCCAGGGCACGATGTTCGAGTGATGCTCCATCGTGGTAATCAGCACCTCGTCGCCCGGCTGCAGCCGCGGTCGGCCGTATGACTGGGCGACCAGGTTGATCCCCTCGGTGGCGCCCCGAACGAAGATGATCTCTTGCGGCTGAGCCGCCCCCAGGAACTGCTGCACGCGGGTCCGCGCCGCCTCGTACGCCTCCGTCGCCCGGACGCTGAGTTCATGCACGCCGCGGTGAATATTCGCATTGTCCTGTCGGTAATAGCGACCGATCGCATCAATGACCGCCAGAGGCTTCTGCGTCGTGGCGGCGTTGTCGAGGTAGACCAGGGGCTTGCCGTTGACCCGCCGGCTCAGAATGGGAAAGTCGGCGCGGATGCGCTGCACGTCGTAGCCGGCACTCGCGGTGTGATCGTGTGTCGATTCCATGGCTGTCACGATCGTACTCATAGCTCATCCCGGCGTACAACGGCCTGCGGAAGCCGATCCAGCAGCCGTTTCTCCAGGTGACGCCGCAGCGGCTCGTACCGCACCTGCTGCAGGCTGTCTTCGGCAAACCCGTAGACGAGCAGGTTCCGTGCCGCATCCGCATCCAGCCCGCGGGTCCGCAGATAGAACAACGCCTCGTCATCCACCTGCCCGATGGTCGCGCCGTGCGTGCATCGAACGTCGTCCGCGAGAATCTCGAGCTGCGGGCGCGACTCCACCCGCGCATCCTCCGAAAGCAGCAGCGACATATTGGTCTGCTTCGCGTCGGTCTTCTGCGCGTCTTCGGCCACGTAGATGCGCCCCGTGAACACGCCGCGGGACTGATCGGCCAGCACCCCCTTGAAAAACTCACGGCTCGTGCAGCGAGGTCTGCCGTGCTCCACGCGGAGGTGGTTGTCCACGTGCTGCCGCCCGTTGAGAAGGTACAGGCCGTGGATCGTGCAGTCGCCGCCTTCGCCGTCGAGCACCGCGTGATACTCGTTTCGCACCAGGCGACCGCCCAGCGTCACCACGTGCGACCGGACGGCACTGTCGCGGCCAAGCCGGGCGGCCGTTTCGCCCACGTGGAAGGAATCATCGTTGTCCTGTCCCGCCTTGCAGTGGTCGATCCGGGCGCCGTCCGCCGCGACGATCTCCGTCACGGCGTTTGTCAGGCACGGTGCGTCGCCCAGGCTCACGAAAGACTCGATGACCGTGAGCCGGCTGTTCGCGCCGGCCACGACCAGCGTTCGCGGATGGGCAGCGACCGGCTCCGCCGAACCCAAGGTAACGTAGAGCACGTGTATCGGCCACTCGATTACCGTCTCCGGGGGCAAAATCACCGCCGCTCCATCTTCAAAGAGCGCGGTGTTCAGCGCCGTGAACGGCCGGCCGCGGTAGTCCGCCAGCCGGGCGAACTCGTCTTGCAGCCGGTCTGCGCCATCCTGCAGGGCCGTGGCCAGACTGCCGATCCGGACTCCCCGCGGCAACGAGCCGACGGAGGACAGCGCCTCCGCGTACCGCCCGTTCACCACCACCAGCCGATGCACGTCCGTTCCGCCCACCCAATGGGGTGCCAGGCTCCGCGGATGCAGGTGTTCATCCGGGGCCGCCCATCGGAAATCCGTGTCCGCGATGGGGCTGACGTCCGTGTACTTCCAGTCTTCGTCCCGAAGGGTCGGAAAACCGACCTCCGCGAAGCGAGCGATGGCCGCCTTCCGGATCGGCGCCAGCCACCCGGCACCCGCGCGGCTTGCCTCGACGGCCTCGAACGCCGCGAGATACGAATCACGGGCATCCTTCATCTTCAACATCGGTCGCGCACCTCGCAATCGCGGGCTCTCGGTCACGCAGACACCGGCTCAGCCCGGCGGGCTTCCTTCTCCAGCCAGCCGTAGCCCTTCTCTTCCAGTTCCAGCGCCAGTTCCTTGCCGCCCGATCGGGCGATCCGCCCGTCGATCAGCACGTGCACGTGATCCGGCACGATGTAATTCAGCAGCCGCTGGTAATGAGTGATCACCAGGAAGGCCCGCTCCGGGCTTCGCAGCTTGTTCACCCCGTCCGCCACGATCCGCAACGCGTCAATGTCCAGCCCCGAATCCGTCTCATCCAGAATGGCCAGCGTCGGCTCCAGAACGGCCATCTGGAAAACCTCGTTCCGCTTCTTCTCCCCGCCGGAGAACCCTTCATGCAAGGAGCGGTTCAGCAGCTTGTCGTCAATCTCAACCAATCGGGCCTTCTCCCGGACGAGTTTCAAGAAGTCCATGGCGTCAAGCTCATCCTGGCCACGGTATTTCCGCACGGAGTTCAGGGCCGCCCGCAGGAAGTAATTCGTGCTCACGCCGGGGACCTCGACCGGGTACTGGAAGGCCAGAAACACGCCTTCGCACGCCCGCTCGTCCGCTGCCAGCTCCAGCAGGTTCCGCCCGTGATACAGGACCTCGCCGTCCGTCACGGTGTACGTATCCCGACCGGCCAACACCTGCGAAAGCGTGCTCTTGCCCGACCCGTTCGGACCCATGATGGAGTGAACCTCACCCGGCCGCACGGTCAGGTTGATGCCCCGCAGAATCTCGTGGCCGTCCACTTGCACATGCAGATTGCGAATTTCGAGCATGCCTGCCTCTTGATTTCTCAGCGTCGCTCAGCCAACGCTGCCTTCCAGGCTCACTTCCAGCAGCTTGCGAGCCTCTACCGCGAACTCCATCGGAAGCTCGCGGAACACTTCCTTACAGAACCCGTTTACGATCATGGACACGGCGTCCTCCGTGGAGATACCCCGCTGGTTGCAGTAGAAGAGCTGGTCCTCTCCGATGCGTGAGGTCGTCGCCTCGTGCTCGGCCCGCGCGGTGTTGTTCCGAACCTCGATGTAGGGAAACGTGTGCGCCCCGCACCGGCTTCCCAGCAGCATGGAGTCGCACTGCGTGAAGTTCCGGGCGTTCTTGGCGCTCTTGGCGATCTTCACCAGCCCTCGATATGTGTTCTGCCCCCGCCCCGCGGAGATGCCCTTCGAGACGATGGTGCTCCGCGTGTTGCGGCCAATGTGGATCATCTTCGTGCCCGTGTCCGCCTGCTGCCGGTGGTTGGTCAGGGCCACGGAGTAGAACTCGCCCACCGAACCGTTCCCCTTGAGCACGCAACCGGGGTACTTCCACGTGATGGCCGAGCCCGTCTCCACCTGCGTCCAGGAAATTCGCGAATTCTCCCCCTCGCACAGCCCGCGCTTGGTCACGAAGTTGTAGATTCCGCCCCGGCCTTCTTCATCACCCGGGTACCAGTTCTGCACCGTCGAGTACTTGATGGTCGCGTCCCTGTGCGCCACCAGCTCCACCACCGCCGCGTGCAACTGGTTCTCGTCCCGCACGGGCGCGGTGCAGCCTTCCAGGTAGCTCACCTGGCTGCCCTCATCCGCGACGATCAGCGTTCGCTCAAACTGGCCCGTGGCCGCCGCGTTGATCCGGAAGTACGTGGACAGCTCCATCGGGCAGCGCACGCCCCTGGGCACGTACACGAACGATCCGTCCGTGAACACCGCAGCATTCAGCGCGGCGAAAAAGTTGTCTCGATATGGTACGACCGATCCGAGGTACTTCTGGACCAGGTCCCCATGGTGACGGACCGCTTCCGAGAACGAGCAGAAGATGATCCCCAGCTCTCGCAGCTTCTCCTTAAAGGTCGTGGCCACGGACACGCTGTCAAACACAGCATCAACGGCCACACCCGCCAGGGCAGCGCGCTCCTCCAGCGGAATGCCCAGCTTCTCGTACGTTTCGATCAGCTTCGGGTCCA
>CAZBFW010000198.1:0-7179 GCA_964491135.1 uncultured Phycisphaeraceae bacterium
CGAAGCGCCATGTCGAGATCCGGTCACGGGCGGACATCCGCAATCCGGCCCTGCGCAACCTGATCCGAGCTGCACTGCAGTATGACCCGACGGCGCCGTAGCGCAAGCCGGGGCGCCGCCTACGGCCGAAACTGCATGGAGTAGACGTCCGCATCCTTCAGCACAAAGCGAAGCCGAATCGGGCGGTCGGCCAATGACTTCAGGTCGGTGCCGTTCTTCCACGACACCGTGCGGGCCAGTTCGTCTCCGTACAGCTCGACCGCGTCAGTCAGGGCAAAGCCCGGAATCGCCTTGCCGTCCGCATCCTGCAATTCCACCTTCACCGAACCCACCGCCGACGTCGCGAAGTTGATGACCAGGCGACCGCCCTCAAACCGCAGCGGCTTCGTGACAGCCTCCCCGCCCGCATATCCCGCGTGCAGGGAGACAAACCCGTCCAGTCGAAGCGTGCCCCGGCGCAGTTGCGGGACGGTCGTGCGATCGTCCGGCCAATTGCCGAAATGCTCGGACCAGTAAATGGACAGTTCGTTTTCCGACGTTTGCAGCATGCCCCAGGCAGGGCAATTGTTCCCGTGGGCGCCGCCCCAGTTCTGCGGATCGAGCCCGGGGCGGACAAACGCCTCCATGAAGGTCCGGTGCCAGTGCAGGCCGTCGTGGCTGGACATGAAGACGCCGTCG
This sequence comes from uncultured Phycisphaeraceae bacterium, assembly GCA_964491135.1. Taxonomy (GTDB): domain Bacteria; phylum Planctomycetota; class Phycisphaerae; order UBA1845; family UBA1845; genus JAFGJQ01. The sequence continues at coordinate 679 of CAZBFW010000198.1, forward strand.
GACACCCCGTCGATCGGGCGGTTGTCCGGGCCGATGGTCTTGCGATCCGGCACGAAGCGTTGCGGAAATCCCAGGTACAGGTGCGGAGCCCGAAAGTACGTCAGAATGGCGTTCGTGTAGAGGTGTTCCAGAGGCGTATTCCCGAAATCCAGCCACTGCGATTCGCTCCAGTTCAGGAAATCGGGCGAAGTGCAGCGACGAATGCTGCGAAAGCCGTCCCGACCGGCCCGGAAGAAACACACGTACTCCTGGCGAATCACATCCCAGAATGCCACGTTCTGCGAATCGAATCCGCCGCCGGAAATGACCGCCTCGTCCCGCATCGGGCGCCAATACACGCCGTCGGGAGAGGCAAAAATCATTAAGGCCTTGCTGCGCTCTTCGCCCTCCCCGGTCCGCCCCAGCGCAACGGCCTTATAGCGCTGGTCCGGCAGCGCGGCCGGGTTCGCGTCGAGGAAGGGCGTGAAGTTGTGCGACGCCTGGTAGGACTTTTCCTGCGGCATCCAGACGATGTTGTTCTCGCGGGATCCGTTGAACTCGAAGAGCCCCAGGTTCGGCCGCGTCCAGTGGATGCCGTCGTCGCTCTCGGCCAGGCAGGTCTGCTCGCGCGAAAGCTCGCCGCCGCCACGGTAGTACATGCGGAATCGCTGTCCGTCCTGCAGGACCGTGACGTAGCCGCTTTCCCGCCCCTCCCACGGTGCGTCGAACCGGAAAACCACCTCGCGCGGCACCGGCGGATGCGGTTCGAGCCGCACGCCGTCCAGCCGGTCCAGCAGAAAGTCATCCACGAAGAGCTGCCGTTGCGAGCGGATGTCTCGCCCGAGCGGCTGCGTGGCTGTCGGCTCCTCGAACGCAAGAGCCGCAAGCGCAGAACCGCCGGCCGCGACCAGCGTGATGAGTCTCTTGATCGGCCTGGAACTCATGTACGGAACCTCCCCCGGCGTTGTCGGATTCGAGCACGTCCGGCACACCGCGACCCGCCGCCGCTTCGGCCGTGCCTTTCTATCTGCGTCGCTCGTCCGTGACAAGGTTGAGACCGGACTTGACTTGCCCCGACCCGTTTGGGATGGTGCAGTCGAAGTCACCCTCAGCGAATCCTGACACACAAAGACTCGCGCTCGGAAAGGACCGTCGCCATGCTCCCGATGGATCACACACCGCCGCCGGCCATCCGGCAACTGGTGGAGAATCCCCCGTTTTCATTCCACTACGATGACCGGGACAGCCGCAGCCTGCTGCCCGAGTGGTCGAAGGAGCAGCGAGCTGGGAAGAGGGACGGCCAGCATACGACCCGCGCCACGGTGTGGCGAGACTCTGTAACGGGGCTGCAGGTGACGTGCAGTTCGACGTGCTACGACGATTACCCGGCCGTTGAATGGATCCTGAGCTTCGAAAACACGGGCAGCGCAGATACGCCGATCATCGAGAACATCCAGGTCCTGGACTGGACGCTCAGGGCACCCCGGGAGGGGACCGCTCCGTACCGGCTCCACCGGGTAAACGGTGCTCCGGCCAACCCGACCGACTTCGAGCCCGCGGAGGCCACGGTGGACCCCTCGCATCCGCAGTTGCTGTCGGCGGGCGGCGGGCGGTCCTCCAATCGGGACTTTCCTTTCTTCACCGTGGAAACAGGCGCCGGAGCCTACGTGATTGCCATCGGCTGGTCCGGCCAGTGGGCGGCCGGCGTGACCTGTACGGATGATCGGGAACTGCACGTGACGGCGGGGCAGGAGCGGACCCGGTTCCGCCTCCATCCGGGGGAAAGCGTGCGCACTCCGCGTGTTCTCATCCTTCACGGCGATGAATCCGCGGAGGCGTGCCACGCGGCATTTCGCCAGCTCGTGTACCGCCACTACGCGGCCCGCCGCGGGGGGGAACATCCCGTGCCCGTGCTGTTCTGCAACACGTGCGCCACGCGCGGCGGCGGGTGGCTGAACGAATGCAACGCGGAGAACCAGATCTCGCTCATCCGGGCATACGCGCCGCTGGGGCTGGAGGCGCTGATCACGGACGCCGGCTGGTTCGAGGGCGGTTGGCCCGCCGGGGCCGGCAACTGGACACCGAGGAAGGACGCATACCCGCAGGGCATGCGTCCGGTGGCGGAGGCCGCGCGGGATCGAGGCCTGATCTACGGGCTGTGGTTCGAGCCGGAGCGAGTGATGGCCGGTTCCGCCCTGCATCGCGAACACCCGGAGTGGTTGCTCGCAGCCGGCGACGGACCGCAGGAAACGTACCTGGCGAACTTCGGCCTTCAGGCCGTGCAGGACCACTTCTTCAACATGGTCCGCGGCTTCATGGAGCTTCCCGGGTTCCGTGTCTACCGGCAGGATTTCAACCTGGATCCCTTGCCGTATTGGCGTCACGCCGACGCGCCGGACCGCGAGGGCATCACGGAGATCCGCTACGTGGAAGGTTTGTATGCGTTCTGGGACCGCATCGCTTCCGCGTGGCCGGACAGCCTGCGGGAGGAGTGCGCCAGCGGTGGCCGGCGAATCGACCTGGAAACCGTCATGCGGATGCACATTCATCAGAAGAGCGACTACTGGTTCGACAACGAGGTGGATCAGGCCAGCCTGTGGGCGCTGAGCCAGTACCTGCCGAACAGCGTCATCTCCGTGGCGGTCGCGCGTATGGATGACTATTCGTTTCACTCGGTGTTGCCCGCATCGGTCTGCCTGGGGTGGATCGCCGACGCGCCCGATTTTGATCGAGCCCGTGCGACCCGACTGGTGGAGCGGTACCGGGGCGTACGCCATCTGCTGGTGGGGGCCTGGTATCCTCTGACACCCTGGTCTCGCGACACGTCGCGCTGGCTTGCGTCGCAATATCATCGCCCCGATCTCGACGAAGGGCTGATCCTGGCTTTTCGCCGCGCGAACTGCGCGGATGAGCGCCTGACCATCCGTTGCCGCGCCGTGGACGCCGACGCGACCTATCACCTCCGTTGTGAAAGCACGGGGCAGCAACGGGAAGTGACGGGCCGAATCCTGAGAGAGGGCTTCGACCTGACGCTGCCCGCCGGCCCCGCGTCTGAGCTGATCGTGTACCGCCGCGTGCGATGACGGGGAGGAACGGCAAGGCTCGGCATCCGGCAGATCGGCGATCGGATCACCAATCGGACCCGAGTCATCGCACAACAAGGCGGAATTGCGCCGCGAGCGGTAGTGCTGTCAGGGCAACGGTTTGCCTCGGGCGGCCAGAAGGATGCGATACCAGGCTTCGCGAGAAAGCTCCACGGCGTCGGCGGCGACGGCCTCGCGAATGCGGTCCGGGCGGCGGCTGCCCACGATGGGCAGGATGCCGGACGGGTGTTTCAGCAACCAGGCCATGATCAACGTTGTGCGGCTCACGCCGTGCGCTTGGGCCTCTGCGTCCAGAGCACCCAGCAGTCGGGCCGGGGCGTCGCTGGTGGGTGTGGGTGGATCGCCCAGCCGACCGCCGGCCACCGGGCTCCAGGACGTCGGCGTGATGCGATGTTCATGCAGATAGTCCAGCGTCCCGTCCTCGAACGGAGCCAGCCGGAGCGGATGCACTTCGATCTGGTTACACACCAGCGGCTCGGACATCCGCGATTGGAGCAGCGCAATCTGGCCGGGGGTGAAGTTGCTCACACCGAAGTGCCGCACCTTGCCCTGCTGACGGAGTCGCTGGAAGGCGGCCGCCACTTCGTCCGGATTCATCAGGACGTCCGGCCGGTGCAGCAGGTAGATATCGATGGCGTCCACACCCAGCCGCTTGAGCGACCCCTCGCACGACGCCTGAATGTGCTCGGCGGAAAAGTCGTAGCGATGGGGCGCGTCGGGCGCGGTGTCCGCCGCCCAGCGAATGCCGACCTTGGTGGTGATGAGAATCCGCTCCCGCAGGCCGGAGTGGGCCTTGAGAAACTCGCCGAAGAGCCGCTCGCACTCGCCACGGGCGTAGATGTCGGCGTGGTCGAAGTGGTTGTAGCCCGCCTCGACCGCCGCCTCCAGGGCCGCGAACGCTTCGCGGCGATGCTGCGCGTCGATGGCCGCCGGGTCCCACGTGCCGGGGATCCGCATGCAGCCGTAAATCAACCGCGTGCTCCGCAACTCGCTTTTTCCGAGGGATACCGTCTTCATGGCCCTTCCTTTCCGGACACGGTCAACCGGCGCAGCATAGCCGGCAGGAGCCACACCGTCGAGCGCATGTGGATGACCGTTGCTTGCCGGACGGTTTCGGGCCCGCTACGATGCCTGTTCGTGCGCGCGCCTGAATCACTCAAGACGCGCAACGTGTCTCTGCGAAGGAGCCCTCCATGATTCCTCGACGTGCCCATCAAGCTGCATGTGCGGCGTTGGCCACGATCGCAACCCTGGCCGTCGCGGCGGAACCGGCGCCGGATTTCACACTGACCGACACGTACGGACAGCCGGTCTCGCTCAAGGCGTACCGGGGCTCGGTGCTCTGGATCTCCTTCGGGGCCACCTGGTGAGGGGGTTGCCAGGCAGAGGCTCCGCAGTTGGCGGAGTTGGAGCAGCGGTACGCGGACCGGCCCGTGCGATTCCTGCACATCACCCCGGGCGAGAACGCCGTCCAGGCCCTGGACTTCCAGAAACACTACCGCAGCAGTGCCACGTACCTGCTCGACCACACGTACGCGGTCGAAACGGCCTACCGGGCCACCTCGTGGCCGACGGACATCCTGGTGGATGCGGAGGGCAACATCGCGGGCCGCTGGCAAAGCATTCTTGAAGAGCAGGACCGCGCCGCGGCCGTCCGCCTGCTCGATGAACTTTTGCCGAAGGCCAGCGGCGGGCCGCCCCGGGGCGCGGTCTGCGTGGGTGATCGGTGCATCGTTCCGCCGCCCGGCCACTTTTTCGAGATGCAGCCGACCATGACGGCGGATGAACAAGGCCGGCTGCACCTGGTGTTCGTGCGAGACCGCGCCGGCGTGGGTGAGCTCTATCACCAGCGGCTCACCGGTGACACGTGGTCGGAACCGGAGGCAATCGGGCGTTCGCCCGTGGATGATTACGCGCCATACCTCTGCCGCGACGCCAAGAACGGCGTGCGGCTGGTATGGTGCTCCAACCGGGCCGCCACCGGCCGCTACGACGTCTACACGCAGCGCTTCGACGGCAACGAATGGTCCGCGGAAGAGGCCGTCACGCAGTCGGACGATGACGCGGCCCACCCCCGCGCGGTCTTCGACGCTTCGGGGAACCTCTGGGTGACATACTACCGGTGGGTGCCGTGGGGACCGGGCCGGTCGAGAGACCGCGAAGTATACGTGCGCTACCACGATGGCTCGTCCTGGTCAGAGGAGACGCAGATCAGCCCCACCGACGTGCCCCGGTACGAGGACCACGCCGACCCCTCGATCGCGGCGGACGCGGCGGGCAGCGTGTGGGTCACCTGGTCGTGGGACACGCATCCCAAGGCGGAAAGCTGGGCTTTTGCCCCGACGTTCGGACCGGCCGTCTTCGCCCGGCAGCTTCGCGCCGGCCGGCCGTCCTCGCGACTGGAGATGGTGGGCGTGCGAGCGCCGACCCTGCAGGCGGCGATGAACAACGCAACATTTGCGTTTCTACCGGAGGTGCTGTGCCGTGAAGATCGGCCGTGGTTCGCCTTCGAAATGCATACGATCCGCGGCGACCACGCGTGCGGAGTCACGTCGTACGATCCGGCGCAAGGATTCCCCGCGCCCGCGATGCTGGGAGCCAACGGAAGCTTCGTCTGCTCACCCCGGCTTCTCGACGATCGCCAGAAGAACCTGTGGGCCCTCTGGTCGGCCCCTGTGGGGAAGGAGCAACGGTACGCTATTCACGCGGCTCGCCCGGACGACACCGGCCGCTGGGACAAACCGAGGGTCGTCTGGTCAGAGCCTGACGCCGACCTGCGCTGGCCCGTCGCCACGTTCGACGTGGACAACCATCTCTGGATCGCCGCCGTTCGCGTCACTCCCGGAAAAAACGCGGTTGCCGTTCGTCAGGCGGTGCAGCCCGCGACCTCCCAGCCGGCGTCAGACAACCCGCGCGAGATCGGTGGGTAGGAACCAACAACGATCTGAACCTTCGGTGGCCGGGAGCCGGACGCGAACCATGCAGAACAGAATGGGGATGAGTCAAACGCCACAGCACACGCGCCGCGGCCTTGGCTTGCGCCGTTGCAGAGAATGGAGGTCTCCGATGAACTGCAGACTGCTCATGCCGCTTGCTCTGGCTGTTGGCGGGTTGGCACTGCCGGATGCCCAGGCATCGCTGCAGCAACCGAGTCTTCGCCTGAGGAACGACATTTGGACGGTCGTGGTGGAGCCGGCATCCCTCGCGGTGACGGCGACGACGCGCACGGGAGAATCGCTGACGCTTTCGAATGGGCAGGCGGCGCTTGGCGAGGTTGCCGGCCTGCGCCAGGACGAGAGGTCCGCCACCTGGGATCTCCCGTCGCAGCGTGTCCGTGTGTCGATGCGTCTCTCAGGCCCCGACGTTTTTATAGATCGGAAGAGCGTCGTGTAGGGAAAGAGTGTAGGATAGGGTGTAG
>CAZBFW010000199.1:0-3212 GCA_964491135.1 uncultured Phycisphaeraceae bacterium
CCACCGCGCCCACCGAGGGAGACGGCGACTGCGACGACGACGGCGACGTGGACCTGGCCGACTTCGCCGCCTTCCAGCAATGCTTCAGCGGCCCCGACGCGGAGTGGATCCCCGCCGCCTGCGCCCCCGCCGACACCGACGGCGACGGCGACGTGGACCACGAAGACGTGCAACTCTTCACTAACTTGCTGACCGACCCCTGAGCTTACGCGGCCCCATCTGTGTGTCCGCTCGGCCAAGAATCTTTCTCGGCCGTATCTGTGTGAAGATCAGCCTCCCCCCTTTCCATCCGCGTGACGCCCTTTCATGGCAAGCGCTGCAGGATGCCCGCCCCCCGGTTGGGCGGACCCACGATTGCCCATGCATACCGGCCCAGAAGGGCGGAAAGAATGTCACCGCCCCGGGCGTTCACGAGCTTGGCCAGCAACAGGATCAATCCGATGCCCGCCCCCACAATGAACCCGCCCAGGTGGGCCCAGTGGGCCGTACCGTCTGCAATCCCCAGGGCGGTGTAGAAGATGTCAAAAGCGATGTAGAACAGAACAACCCAGAAACCGCGCATCGCCCACATCCAAAGGGACAGGTGAAAGCCGGCGACCAGCCCCCAGCGCACCCATGCCGCCATGTGAACTTTGTGGATGGGGAACAACACCAGGTACATGCCGGCGAGCCCCATGATGGCGCCTGATGCGCCCAGCATCGGCGATGGAGCTTCCGAGGACAAAGATGCCATGTGGAAGACGGCTGCCCCGATGGCGAGCAGCGGATACAGGACGACGGTCAGCGTGTTACCGATCAGCGCATTGACCCGCGAGCCGAACACCATCAGGAAGATCAGGTTGCCCACCAGGTGCAGAATGCCGCCGTGCAGGAAGGCATGGGTGACCAGCTGGTGCGGGTGGTACTCACCCAGGCAGCGGTCCTCGACGGGCAGGGACTCGTGGGCGGCGAGGACTACATCCTCGTCGCTCATGTCCGGGCTTTCCGCACTGATCTCCTCGAACCGAGCTTCAAATGCCGCGGAGTTGCCGTAGTTCGTAAAGGAATACATCACCGCCAGAAGTTCGGGCGACGGCTCGGCATCGCCCGCCCAGAGCATCATGTTCTTGGCCGAGCGCATCTTCGGCGACTCGGTCCACTCGTAACAGAGAAACCAGAAGCTGGTCAGGATCGTGACGACGGCAATCGCCCGGATCACATGGGGCTTCCGTGTACCGAAAGCTTCCGAGGCGATGGGGTACAACCCCGTCCAGAAGACCCAACTGAGCCACCCGATCACGCTCTCGACGGCGGCGTATGTCTCGTCCAGGTTGGTTTCTTCCGCCGTCAGGATGCTCCGCCCCGTCTGCACGTTGATTCCGCATGAGACACAAACCCGTGCGGACGTGCCGAGTCGTTTCTTGCAGCAGGGACACACCGGCCCGTCAGCGCTCGCAGGACCGTCGTTCTCGGCGTGCGTACTGCCGCGCCCTTCGGAATCCGTCGTCCAGGCAGCGGGCACACGCTGACCCGTGGTGAGTGCCTCCAGGTCGTTCAAATCGTCGGCCACGCGATACGTGCCCTCATCCAACGTGTCCGTTTCGGCTGGGGCCGCGCGCACCGAGGACGCAGCCGGGGGCGACGTCGCATCGGTGGTACCGTAGAAGAGCTCGTACTCCCCGATCTGGATTCGATCGCCCGCCTTCAGTTCATGCGCCGTAACGCGCCGGCGATTCACGAACAGCCCGTTCGTGCTGTTGCGGTCCTCGATGCGCCATCCGGCCCGCGTCGGAACCAGGACGCAATGCTGACGCGATACGCGAGTGCCGGGCAGCAGCAACGCGATGCCAGGTTGTTTGCCAATGGCGATCGGGCGATGGCCCGCCGGAAAAACGTGCTCGCCCACGTGCTGCGGCCCCCGGATGATGACCAGACGGAACGTGGCCGTCGCGTCGTGGTCCGCCTCACCGCCGCTCACCAGTCGTATGGGATGCTTGCACGCAGGGCACCTCGCCACCTTGCCCACATACGACCAAGGCAGCTTCAGATGCCTTCCGCATTGGCAGGATACCTTGACCGATGTCCCTCGTCGCGGTTCCGCGCTCATCGAACTCGTCCGCCGACGTGACCGGGCACGTTCTCGAAGATGCGATGGGGAAACGTGCCGGTGTCGTCGCGCCCTTTCAAGCTGCTTTCAGTATGTCTTTTCGGCCGCTTGAAGTCAAGGCGATCTGCTTGTGCGACATTGGAAATACGAACGAAGCGGAGGATACGAGTGGAAGACCGTTGACAATCAGTGCCCTTCGGCGGTCGCGTCATGGGTCTCCCCTGCTGAGACGATGCACTTCATTCCACGCGTTCCATGGCGATTCCCATCGGAACTCGCGTGGCAGCCCGCCCTGCCCCGCCGGGTTCAGAGTCTGCGCCGCCGTGAGTCCTCTCTCGCGCGCATCTGAGCGCGGACCCGCCCGGACGTTCGCATCGGCGGGAACGCATCGCCGCCCCAGGAGGACCGATGGAAATCTCGATCCGACACAGACTCCGCGCCGGGATCGGTCCGGCACGTGGGCAACAAGACCCCAGAGACCGGCTGGAATCCCGGCGCGCCGGGACGGTCCCACAAACACTAGAGAACTGGATACTAGAGACTGGAAACTGGAAAGAGGACAGACCGGCTGGAAAGCCGGTCCCACAACAGAAGCCGGTCCCACAACAGAAGCCGGTCCCACAACAGAAGCGGGTCCCACAACAGAGCCCGGTTCTACAGCAGAAGCGGGGCACGCACGAACGGGCAGGGCCCGGGGACGGCACACAGGAGCCGCAAGGAAACTGGGATGGGCTTCGGATTGAGGTGAGATGGGCAATCGGGTATCATTGGGTAGCACGCTTTGGGCCCGCCGGGAGAACCTTTGGGCAAGAAGCGCGGGGGTGGGACACGCTCACGAGGTAGAAGCCGCGCAGGGCCGGGTGGCTCCGTGCGCCCGGCAGGAGAAGGAGGTCTGGTCCAGATGACGGTCCGAAAAGGGTTGCTTTGTATCGGTTGCGCAATCTGGGTGGGCGTCGCAGGCGCGGCGCCGGTCGAATTCACGTCGGAGCAGTCCGGGACCATCTACCTGGGGGCCATCGCCGACCGAGACTGGGGCCGGCCGGTGGCGGCGGGCGACCTGGATGGCGACGGGTACGACGAGGTGCTGGTGAGCGCGTCGGAGTCGTGGGGCGGCCACATGAGCCAC
>CAZBFW010000199.1:3222-7163 GCA_964491135.1 uncultured Phycisphaeraceae bacterium
CGCGGCGGGCCGGGGGCGGCTGGCCGGGGCGTGGTGGACTTGTCGCTCGGCGGCGTGGATCAGGTGATCATTGGAGCGGCCCTCGATGACAACCTGGGGTCGTCCATCGAATTCGGCGACGTGAACGGAGACGGTTATACGGACCTGCTGCTCTGCGCGTCCACGGCCAATAACGGATCGCTGGCGGAGGCCGGCGCGGCGTACCTGTTCTACGGCGGGCCGAGCTTCTTCGCGTCGGCGGTGCGAGACCTGGCGGTGGCCGGCTCGTGGGACGTGAAGATCGGCGGCCCGCAGGCCTACGGCGACCTGGGTGGGGCCGGTTCGTTCAACGGCTTCGACGCGCACGCGGCGGCGATCGGGAACCTGAACGGCGACAACTACGGCGACATCGTGCTGGGCGTACATTCGGCCGACGGCGACACCGGCCGGGACCAGGCCGGCCGCGTGTACGTCGTGTTCGGAGCGTCGTTCCCGTCCGGAACCTCCCGCACCCTCACCAACAGCTCACACTACGACGTGCTGATCTACGGCAAGTCGACGTACGACGAGACAGGCGACTCTGTTCTGACCGGCGACCTGACGGGCGACGGGTTGGACGAGCTGATCATCCCGAACTGCTACTACAGCCAGGCCCTGTTCGGCTGCGAAGGCGCCGTGCATATCTATCGCGGCCGCACGACCTGGACGAAGAACCACTACCTGCGCACGGCGCCCGCGGACGTCACGCTGCTGGGCTGGCGCAAGTACGACGAGCTGGGCACCAGCGCGGCCGTCGGTGACTTCAACGGCGACGGCATGCCGGACCTGGCGGCCGCCGCGCCCGGCGCCGAGTTGGGAACGTTCACGGATCAGCGTGGTGACGGCGTCATCTACGGCCTGTTCGGCTCCGCGGCCTACCAGACCGGCACCCACACCATCCATTACGGAACCGCGACGCCGGACTTCCGGTTCGTGGGCGAGTCAGAGGAGAACCTGGGCACGCTGGTCAGCAGAGGCGACTTCAACGGCGACGGGTACGACGACATCGCCGCGGCGGAGCGGTTCGGCGGTCCGGAAACCAACGGCGTCGTGGAGGTGCTGTTCGGGCGGGCGTTCGCCGGCAACCCCACCTTCACGGCCAACGTGAACACAGACGTTCGCATCGTCGGCGCCCCGCAGGACCGGATCGGCTTCTCGCTGAGCGTCTCTGACGTGGATGGTAACGGCGTGCACGAGGTTCTTTTCGGAACGCCGTTCAACAATGGTTCGTACCCGAACGAGGCAGGCACGGCCTACATCATCGGCCTGCTCGTCTGCGGTGACCTGGACGGCGACCTGGACGTGGACGCCGATGACTACGCGATCTTCCGCGCGGCATTCGGCCGGGCCGTGGGTGATCCGGCGTACGTAGCCGGGGCGGACCTCGACGGTGACGGGCGTGTGACACTTGCGGACTACCAGCAGTGGCTGGCATGCTACCGCGACTTCGTGGGCAATCCGACCGCGAAACCGCCCGTGGCCGGGCCGGCCGACCCGAAACCCGTTTTCTCGCAACCGACGCTGCTGCCGGACAGAAGGACCCGATGATACGGAGACTGGACGTGAGAATCGTTGCCTGGATGACGTGCATTCTCGTCTGCTGTGGTGCGGCCGGCGGTGCGACCACGGTGATCGTGGACAATTCCGACACGGCGTACACGGCGTACACGGGGGCCTGGACGACGGCCTCGACGTCCTCCGACAAGTACGGGGCGGACTACCAGTACGCCACGGCCGGCGGTGCTGCGGCCTCCTTTGAATGGCGGCCGAACCTGCCGTTCGCCGGCGTGTGGCAGGTGGCGGTGTGGTATCCGGCGGGATCGAACCGGTCCAACAACGCGCCGTACACAATCGGGCACATGGGCGGCACGTCCACGGTACGCGTGAATCAGCAGACCAACGGCGGCAAGTGGAACATCCTCGGGCTCTACGAGTTCGACGCCGGGACCGCCGGTTCCGTCACGCTCACCGACGATGCGAATCCGACCCTGGTGATGGCGGACGCGGTGCGATTCGTCTCGGCGGACGGCCCGGCGGAGTTCCGCGGCTTCTGGGCCGACGCGTTTTCCATCGGTTTCAAGAGCACAACCCAGATCGATGACATGGTTCGGCGTGCCGCGGAGGGCGGGTACAACGCGATCATCGCGGAAGTGCTGGCGTACCAGGACAACGTCGGCGGCGGGCACGGCGCGTACTGGCATTCGAGCATCCTCCCGTGGGCGGCGGAAGTCAACGCGGGGTTCGACCCGCTGGCCGTCCTGTGCCAGAAGGCGCACGACCGCGGCCTGGAGGTGCACGCCTGGCTGGTCACCTACCGCGTGTCGACGAGTTGGCCGCCGAGCGGCAATTCCATCGTGGCCGCGCACCCGGAGTGGATCATGGTTCCGCAGGCCAGCATGGGCGGCGGGGTGGCCAAGATCGACGGCAAGTACACGCTGGACCCCGGCTCGCCCGAAGTGCAGGAGTACCTCGTCAGCATCGTGCAGGAGCTGGTCACGAACTACCCGATCGACGGAATCAACTGGGACTACATCCGGTACGTCCAGCAGGACGCGGGTTACCCCGCCGTTTCGAGCTATCCGCTCTCAAGCCTGGCCCGGTTTCAGAATCTGACCGGGTACGTCGGCACGCCGCCTCCCACCGGCGAAACGTCCTGGGACGACTTCCGCCGCCGGACCATTGACGAACTGGTGCGACGGGTGCGGGCGGAAATCGCCTCGATCGCCAACCCGCGGCAGCCGCTGCGCCACACGGCCGACCTGATCTGTTTTGGCGGCGCGCCCGCCAGCTTCAGCTCCTCCAGCGCGTACAACCTCCATCAGAACTGGAGGTACTGGATGGAGATGGGATGGCTCGATGCGGGCATCCCCATGAACTACAAGCGCGACCACGACGGCAGCGAGTACAACATGTACCGCAGTTGGGTGAACAAGGCGGTCAATGAATGGCGGTATGATCGCCACATGTTCTGCGGGCAAGGCAACTACCTGAACACGAAAGCCAACAGCGTCGCCCAGTTGAACTATGCCTATTCCGCCGGTGCGGACGGATCGGTCAACTATTCGTATGACGCGACCGCCGACGAGGACATGAACGGCTCACCCGAGGCGGACTGGACGTGGTACCCCTACGTCGAGTCCAACGTCTTCAGCGAGCCGGCCGTCACGCCCGCCATGGACTGGCGCGATCCGGCCTACGCGGTGGACGGCACGATCTGGGGTGTGGTCACCGACCGCCTGACCGGACTGCCGCTCGAAGACGCTACCGTGACACTCAACGGCTCCGGCGGCTCCGCCTACACGGACGGCAACGGCTACTACGTCATCACCATGGTGCCGGCCGCCTCGGGCGGCACACCGTACAACCTCACCGCGACTAAGACGGACTACCCCAGCTCGGTCGTTTCCGTGATGGTCAGCGCGGGGCAAATCACCCGCCAGGACGTCGCCCTCGGTGCAATTCCGGGGGATTTCAATCGTGACGGCGTGGTGAACCTGGGCGACTACCCGATTCTCAGCGTGTGCCTGACCGTTTCCGGTCCCGACAAAACGCTGAGTTCGGCCCACATGTGTCTGGACGGCTCCTCAGGCAACGGCTACCAGACCGACCTGGACGGAGACATGGACATCGATCTCGCGGACGTCGCGGCGTTCACCGAGCTCTTCGGTGGTCTGTAGGCCGTTCACCCATCCCGCGCGTCCGGGCGGGATTTGCGCCACGTGGCCCGTCATTCCACCAACTGCGTGCGGCAGAGCATCTGATACAGCGGGCAGCGAGCGAGCAGTTCCTCATGACGCCCGGCGTCCACCACGCGACCCTCGTCCAGCACCACGATGCGGTCGGCGAACTTGATTGTGCTCAGCCGGTGGGCAATGACGAAGGTGGTCCGACCGCTGGCGAATTCCTTCAGGGCAGTCTGGATC
>CAZBFW010000200.1:0-1075 GCA_964491135.1 uncultured Phycisphaeraceae bacterium
GGTCGTGTGCTTGCAACACCGCGGGGGTCGCGGGGGAAACGGAACACTCCGCGCGACGCCCGCTCATGATGAATGGCCCGCTCTCGTGGAGCGGAGATGAACTAACCCTCAAACACGATCTGGAAGATCGCGAAGTCCACCAGGTCCACGTCCATGTCGACGTCCAGATCGGCGCACTCGCAACCGGCTCCCAGGCCGGCGTTCGGACCGGCCAGGCAGCTCTCGAACACAAGGTAATCCGCCAAGTCCACCACGCCGTCGCCGGTGCAGTCACCGCGTTTCTCCGGCGTCAGCAACTCGAACGCCATGTCGACCGGCGGGAACGGCGGCATAGTCCCGCAGAGCCACGGCTGCTTGACCCAGTCGCCGTAGATCCAGCAGTTCGGCGGATACGGCGAGAAGTCGACGATCCGCCCCGTGCAGGCCTCCTCACGCCAGTGGTCCGGACTGGTGTGCCAGCCCCAGAAGTGCCCATCCGACGTCAGGTCTGAAGGCAAGTGCCCGGTCAGACGCAGTTCGCAACCCGGCTCGACGGCCGTGGGGACCCATTTCGCACCGGTCACCGCCTGAATGTCCAGCCAGTAGATGAACCCGTGCGTCTCGAAGAACGCCTCCGGCTGGGCCGGGTACGTCCCGTTCGGAATCCGCGGATCCGGTGCCGAACAGATCAGGCAGCACTGACGCAGGTTCACCACGTACTCGTAGATTCCGTGTCCGAAGCAGTCGCTCACGCCGAGCGAGACGATCGTCACGGCTTCCGGCGGGGCGAAGTATACCCCAAGCACGTTCGGGGTGATGGTGGCCGACACGTCGGGCGGACAGACCCTGTCCGGCTCATCGTAGTGGAAGCTGATGAGCCAGCCGTCCAAAACGTGCGTCGGATCGATGGTTGGACCAGGGGCGTAGCGCTCATCGAAATAGCTGCCCCACCATCGCAGACCCTCGATCCGGCGGCCGTCCGACTTGAAGTCGTCCGCCACCACCTTGTTCACCTGCTGCGCGGGCTCGACCACCGAGGTGACGGCAAAGGCCATGTCGCTGTATCGCTCCGGTGTTTCCGGCGGAATCGCCGGCC
>CAZBFW010000200.1:1085-7126 GCA_964491135.1 uncultured Phycisphaeraceae bacterium
CGGCCAGATGATCGACCGCCAGGTCGTGGATTGCGTCCGGCTGGCGGCCGGTGCGTGTTGCAGCGGCGGCGCCACGTCGCGCCGAGCCTCCTGCCATCGCCAGATCGGCGCGGCAAGCGGATCGACAGCTACGGCCTGCACATCGAGCCAGTAGTACGTGCCGGTGAGCTGCGGGAACGGATCCGGCAGATCGAACTTGTACAGGTAGATGGTTTCGCCCATGTTGTTCACCAAGCCGGTATCGGTCTCGGTGATCATCGTCATCGGAACGTCCGTCTCCCACATGGGAGGCTCACCCGGAACGCACCACGGACCGGGGGGCCACGACGCACAGATGTGGATGCTGAGGTGGAAGTGATCGATGCCCGACCGGCGGTCGTTGTTCTCATAGTTGCCCCACCAATGCAGGTCGGTCACGACACCGCCCTCGCAGAGCCAGTCGTCCGCGATGCGCGTCCAGTAATACTCTCCGCTGGCGTCCGCCCAGTCGTGCGAATGCAGCCCGGACCAGTTCGGATCCGGCGGCTGGATGACCTTGAAGATCTGCGGCCACCACAGATCGGAGGCGGCGTCGAATCCTTCACCCTCCGGATGCGGCAACTGCGACCACTTGGCCTCCGGCGGAGGTGGGGGCACGCACTGGCACTCGAAGTCGACGGTGCCGTTGGGCAGCGGCGTCTCCACCGAAACGCACTCTTCATTCAGCGGGCAACCGCCCATGCAGAACGGCTGCAAATCCCAGTTCACATGGCAGTAGCTCGGATCGATGCACTCGCATTCGGTTACGATGACCATCCCGTTCGTTGGGTCATAGTTGACCTTCTTCGGCAGGCATTGCTCCGTGGCCACCGGGCAGGTGGCCGGTTCGCAGCCTTGCCCGTCGGACGTCGGCTCGCACGTGTCGAACGGCGAGACCACCACGGCGTACTCGACCTCCGTGTAGGTCTGGCAGTACTCCGGAATGGGATAGCCGTGCTCCTGCAGGAAAACCAGGGTCACCGTGGTCGTCCCGGCGTCGTACGTGCCGCCGGCGTCGCCCCAGTGGTAATTCTGCATCCGCGTTCCATAGGCCAGCGGATCACCCTCGAGCGTCAGGGCCATGACACCGCCCGGGCTGAACGACGGCCGGACCCCGTGAAAGTCGTGCGAGGCGTACGTCTCGCTGTTGTGCACGGAGTGGTCGTATCCGGGGTCCCGGAACGGTAGCGCAGTGGTGGGGTCATTGTCTCCGTCGTGGTTGTGGTCGACTCCCGCCGGCCGGACCACGCCGGACGAACCGTGCTCGGCGGCGTCCGCGTCGGTATCACTCAGGGCCAGCCGCTTCTTCACGCGGTCCACACCCGCCACCGTCAGGTAATGACCGCCCCGACGCACCCAGTGCACTGTCCACATGTCCTCCCCGGTCTGCTCTACCCACTCGATGTGATAGAAGCCGACCAGCAGCACGACGTCCTGGCTGCGCTCGACCTCATCGGCGATGTAGTCGAAGGTCGGCTGCGGCTCGGTGTGTTCGTAGAGCAGGTCATCCGCGCCCTGCGCCTGCAGGTACGCATCGATGCCCGACTGCATGTCGTCCCAGAAGGTCCCGGCATACGGCGCGACGTGCCCGTTCGGGCTGGGCGACTGGCCGTTGGTGGCCATGCGCCAGGCCAGGTTCTGCACAAGATCCAGAACGGTCCAGCTATTGGGCACGACGCCCTCATCCGGGAACTTGCGGTGGAACCACCAGATGGAGTTCGCCACCGCGGTCGGTCCGCAGTAGTTCAGATCCACTGCACCATCGCCGTTGAAATCCTGGTTCTGGTCGTAGTCGGGCATGTACCCGTCCGGCAGGTCGCCGTTGTAGTCCTTCCAGTACCAGGTGTCCTCGCACGCGTCGTCGATGCCGTTGTCGTTGGTGTCGCCCAGGCAGTGCGGCTCGCCATAGGGCGAAGGTACGCCGCCCAGATCATCGCAGCACACGGGGTCAACGTCCGTGCAAGTGCCGTCGGTCAGGCAGCAGGCGATGGTCATGTCCACGCAAGCCGTACCCGGCCCCTGCGGCGTTCCGCCCAGCTCGTCGCAGCACAGAGGATCAACATCTGTGCAGGTGATGCTGAGCGGGTCCGTATCGCTGGGAATACAGCAGGCTTCGGTCCCGAACTGGCACGCAGTCCCCGGCCCTTGCGTCGTGCCGCCAAGATCGTCGCAGCAGAGCGGGTCCAGTTGCCGGCAGATCATGCCGGACGGTTCCACCTCGCTGGGAATGCAGCAGGCTTCCGTCTGCGTGCACTGCGTGCCGGTACCCTGCGGCGTACCGCCCATGTCGTCACAACAAACCGGATCAACCATCACGCAAGAGCCATCCTGCAGGCAGCAGGCCTCCAGAGTGGTGCACTGCGTGAACGGCCCCTGGGTGACGCCGCCGAGGTCATCGCAGCAGATCGGATCGGCGTTGTAGCAGTCCATTCCGACGCCGGTCGTGCTCGGAGCGCAGCAGGCTTCCGTGTATCCAGCGCACACACTGCCCGGCCCCTGCGGCCAGCCCTCCATGTTCTCGCAGGTCTGGGGGTCCAAGTCCTGGCAGTTTCCACCCGGGAAGCAGCAGGCTTCCGTCTGCGATATCTCCGGAGTGAAGAAGTAGTCCTCCGTTTCGCCGTAGCGATATCCCTCCGGCGGACCCGATCCGCCGTAACCCGGCTGGGGCGATATTGCACTCCACGGTTTCTCGGAAATCGTGATGCGCATCCAGATCGGCTCGGGTTGCGTGGAGCCCGATGGATGCCACGGCAGGAACGTCGGCGTGGTGAAGATGTAGGCCGTGAACGGCATCAAGCCGTTGAGGACCATGTTCTGCACGGCCCATTCCGGCGCGAGCGTGGTATCCGGACACGTCGGGGTGTCATCCCAATCACCGTTCCGCATCCAGTCGAACCAGACGTTCACGTACATCGGGTCGACCGGTGCGGGGCCCGTGGTCACGGTGAAGCTGAACGAGGTCGGCTGACAATGAGGCAGGGCCAGCGGAATCGCTACCCCGTCGTCCAGCATGTCCAGATCGCACCAGTTGTTCGGGGGCACGAGGTTGTTGATCCCGTCCTGGTCGGGACCGATGTCCGCCTCGTCCTCGAGGCTCACCGACTGACCCAGCCAGGCCGCCGTCCCAGGGAGGAAGTGAATCGGACCGTGCGGCGGCGAGCCCATCAAATACACCGACGGGAAGTTGGCCGGCACTCCGATCGGTCCGCCCGGGGGATACGCCGTCATCGCGAGGCCGAATGAGTTCGTGCTGTCCGGCGCATCGCCGAGGTCGGCCTCGTGTGCCTGGTGAAACTCCCAGGTCCATCGATAGTCCGTCTCGCCCGCGTTGTTCCAGAAAAGCTGCCGCTCGCGGACGAGCAGGAAACCCCCGATGGGAACCTCAACCGGCTCGAGCGGACGAACCGGGCTGCTACCGTCGAAGAACACGTCAAAGAAGCTGTCCGGCCAGAAGTCATACGGGTTTATCTCGCTGATCGGCTCTGTGCCGTAGAACAGCGGCTGCCAGGGCAACTCCGCCTGCGCGCCGCCCTCCCACAGCTCGCGGAAAGGTTCCGGGCCGAGCAGCATCTCCAGGTCCTCCCGGCTGGGAATGACCACGAGATCCATCTGCACGATCCGCGTTTCGATCTCGCCGGGCTCCGCCAGTCCGTTCGCGTTGCCGTTTCGCAGATGCAGGACTTGGGGAGTCTCCTCCTCACGCACCTGGAACCCCGGGATCGGCACCCACCCCTGGTTCACTCCGATCCCGATGGGCGATCCGTTCAGCGCCCAGGAACCGCTCACGTCGATCACGACGTTGTGGCACGTCTGGTCGAACAGAACGCCCACGTGGTACGTCCTGCAGAACGGAATGCCAGCGGAGAGTGGATCTGACCAGAGGCACCAGAACATGTACCCGTTCTCATTCGGGTCGCTCGGGTCAGGGTCGATGCTGTACTGGAATTGCGGAAAAACGTTCGGCATGTAGCCGTCCACATGATCCACCAGAATCGGCGGCTGACCCCATCCGCCCCCACCGGGCATCCCCAGGGGCAGGCCGGACGTCAGGCGACCAAACATCAGGAACCCGTTCGGCAGCGGGGCCGTCATGGGCACATCCTGGTGGATGTCCACGTTAATCCCGGCCTCGATGGCCAAGGCCGGAGTGGGCGGGGCCAGAATCATCAGCCCCAGTGTTGCGCACACACCCAAGTGCGCACCTGAAAACTTCCTTGTCACAACCATTGGTAATCCTCCTTCCGCCGGACCGGACACGGTCCGGCCCACACACCCGGCACCTGCGACCATCGTCGCACACGCGTTCAAGCTCGACCCGCGGCGCCGAACCATCGCGCACCACTGGCACAGGTGAAGCCCGCGCATCGGATGCGCTGGTGCCTCGCAGGGATGGAGCGCTGATTCATTCGGCGACTCGAGCTTTGCTGGGGCGGGCGAACGGAAATGGTGCCCCGGGATTTGAACGTCCCCACCCCGGCGTGGCGACGAAACTCATGAGCATCACATCTGCTGGTGATGCAACTCTCCCCGAGTGGAATGGACCATCGGATCGAGTCGACCATGGACGCACACGTACGGTCCGGACGGTGCGTGCCTGCACCACGATCCCGATGGAACCCCCCTCGACTCTCGATAAAACATACACCAAGTATCCGTAAAAAGCAACTTAATACAGTTACGCTTTATCTAGCGCGTCGGATGTGGCTGTTCGGGCCGGTCGGGGCGTGCATTCTCCGGCCGAGCAATTGTCAGGTGACATTGTCCGTGCTGTGGATCCGAAAGGACGCTCCCCATGGCAAAGGCGACGCGTACAAGACTGTCGTTTCTATCCGGGTTGTCGGCGGCCATTCGCATCAGCGGGTGCCAGCGGCCCGCTGGCGGAACGATTGCCGCGACGAATGCGACGGCCGGGCTCGCCAAATGGCAGATTCAGAGCGCAGGCGACGCGCCGCGCAGTTCGAATGTGTTGGCCTTTGAGCACACGGAAGACTACGACGACACGTTCATCTCGCCGTCACGGCTGGAACCGCGTTCGGTAAACTGGAACTGGGCGCCCAGGTCACGGCAGTTGCGGGCGAGGAGGACCAGGGCGGCGGGCCCATCTGGCGCTGCCAGGACGAGAACAACGACTACACGTGCCGCTTCAACCCGCCGGAGAGCGGCTTCCGGGTGTACGTGGTGGCGGATGGGAAACGGCGACAACTCGGCAGCACGCATGTGGAGACCCGGGCCGGCCGCTGGTACGAAGTCCGGGTCCGCATGGCGGGCCAGCGGATGGAGTGCTGGCTGGACGGCCGGCATCCGCCGAGCGTCACCGACGACACGCTCTGCCGGCCGGGGCGTGTAGGACTCTGGACGAAGGCCGATGCCGTGACGTCGTTCGACAATCTGCAGGTGCTGCCGTGGGATCCGATCGAGCAGCCGCAGACCTCCGTCCTTTCGCCTGTTTGTGCGCCCGCGTTTCCCGCCGCCGCGAATTCTCGATTCGACCCTTGGCAAACCGGGGCCCGAGCCCGCACAATAGTGGCCGGCGCCGCGATGCTGCGGCGGCCGACGGCATCGACCGACGGGGTCGGGCCGATCACGTCTGACCTTTTCTGCTGGAGAGCCGCCATGGAAACGCAGGATTTTCTCGCCAGGCAGTTCGTCACCCTCCGGGACGAAATCAAGGCCACGAAGGCGCGGTTGTTCACGATTGTGATGGTGGGGCTGATCGGGGTGCCGCTGCTGGCGCACTTCGCGTCCAAATCCGAGTTCCTGGTGTGGCTGCTGCTGCCGTACTCGGTGCTGATGCTGATCATCCTGTTCGTGACGGAACAAAGCTCCATGATGCGGGCCGGCCGCTTCATTCGCGAACAAATCGAGCCGCGGATCGCCCCCGCGCCAAGCTGGGAGGCGTGGATTGAATCGCGTTCCGACCTGCGGCTGATGGATCGGTACTACGTGGCCTGCTTCATGGTGATCTTCTTTCTGTACTACTTCATCACCAGCGGCGTGTCGGTGGACCTGATTCTGCGCAAGGA
>CAZBFW010000201.1:0-7123 GCA_964491135.1 uncultured Phycisphaeraceae bacterium
ACGCGATAATGAGCGGTGACTGGAGTTCAGACGTGTGCTCTTCCGATCTGCGAGACGATGTTCGGGGAGTTCGGCTCGGCGAAGAGCTTCGGCTCGACGTCCCAGCTTCTTCCCTACGGCGTTCCGCTCACCATCGGTTCGCTGATCGTCCTCGCGGGGCAGGTGTTTGGTTGGTGGGTACTGTGATGAACGCAAAACGGAAGGGAAGGATGCGAAAGCGGACGCGGGCCGCCGCCGTGGTGGAGTTCGCGGTAGTGGCCCCGCTTCTGTTGACACTGCTCTTCGGCATCATTGAATACGGATACGTATTCCTTGTTCGCCAGACCGTGGTGCACGCGGCCCGCGAAGGGTGCCGGGTGGCCGTGCTTCAGTCCACGACCGAGCCGTATACGGAAGTGACGGAGCGCGTCGCGGAGATCATGAGCACCGTGGGCATGTCGAACTACACGCTCACGATGACGCACGCGACCCTGGACAACCCCGAAGAAACGGTCCGCATCAGTATTCCCATGTCGGAGGTTTCGCTGGTGGGATGCATCATCCCACATTCGGCGAGCGAGGTCGCGGGCGCCGCTTCCATGCGGAAGGAAGGCGCTGCAGCGGCTCCCTCCGGCGGCTGATGCGGCGTACGCGGTTGCGTGCGGCGGATCGAGGCGAAAGGTGGAGTTGGGGCGTCCCGTGGACACCGTTTCACGGGAGCGCCCCGTCTTCGGGCCGGGCCGCCGGCTGACCGGCGCACGAACGGGTGGGTGACCGGCAGGTTATCGGGGCGGGTATCGCGGTTATCGGATTGGCCTTCCTGCAGAACCGCACCACCCAGGCCCGCCCACGCGGAGATTTTGATCGTACAGTCCGACACACCCGGAATCCAACCGATATAGATCATGCCTGCTTCGTCACGGACGGCGAACCTCTGCATTGTGGCAAGCGAAACCGGGCGGATCCCCGAACGACGGATGCGACGGGCCGCCACTGTGCCGGAATGAGGGAACCATGAAGAGTCGAGCCATCATACCATTGATCCTGGGCCTTGTGGTGGGCTTCTTCGCCATCAAGATGAGCGTGAATGCCATTCAGCGCGCCCAGGGATCCAACGTGCCCGTCGAACTTGTGGACGCCGTCGTCGCCGGGCAGGACATCAACTCCTCGGTACGCATCACCGCGGACATGCTGCTCGTCCGCAAGACGCCCAAGACGCCGCTGCTGCCGTCCGATTCCTTCACCGGCGTCGATCCCCTCGTCGGGCGCGTGACCAGCAAGTTCGTGCCCCAGGGCATGCCCGTCACCGCCAGCATGCTGGCGGCCGAAGGCACGCTGCCCGGCATCGAGGAACGCATCGAGGAAGGATACCGTGCGGTGGCCGTTCAGATCGACGAGTCCACGGGCGTTGCCTACCTGCTGCGTCCCGGCTGCTTCGTCGACGTGATCGTCGTCATGGACGTGCAGAAGGCGGACCGGAAGAAAGAAACCATCAGCCGCGTCCTCCTCCAGCGAGTGCGGGTCGGGGCCGTCGGCCAGATGCTCAACCAGTCCACGGAAGAGAATACAAACGCTCGCGTGCGGTCGGTGACGCTGATCGTGCCGGAAATGGACGTCCCCAAACTGCACCTGGCCCAGACCAAGGGTCGGCTGACCCTGGCCATGCGGTCCGAGCACGACGTGCTGATCACCGACAAGGCCGAGGCCCAGCAGGCCGAGCTCTTCGGCGAGAAGACGCCGGAATCGACGGACTCGTTTGTGGGTCCGCCCTCGCCGCCGCCAGTGATTGCCGCGGCCGAGGAACCGGCTGAACCGGACTGCGAAAACTCGCCGTCTCTGCTGACGGTGATCAACGGTCCCGACGTGTTTCGTCTGCTGTACAAGGGCCCCTGTTCCAAGGACCTGCTCGAGGTTCACCGCGGGCTGACGCCGGGTGACTCGGGGGCCACCTTCTCCCCGCAAGCCTATGGAAAGGGACAGGCCGACGCACCTCGGGGCGGACTGAGCGAAAACCAACGTCGTCTGCGTCGACTCGGGGCAGCCGGTGATCTGCCGGACCGGACCGACGACGGCGGTGCTGACAACGAACCCAGCTTTGAGGAGGTTGGCGAATAATGTACCAGCCTGACACGACCGGAAATCGGATGCACACGCGAGCGCGCCGGCTCAGCCGAGTGTGGTTTGGCCTGGCACTGGCCGTAGGATGCCTGGCGGGTCCCCTGGCGGCACAGGAGGCACCGGACGCGCAAGAACCGGCGGCCGCCACGCAGGCGACGTCGGGCGCGCGCCCGAGCGTACGCTTCACGGCCACCGTCCGCGACACGGCGGCGGAGACCCAGCGCATTACGGTGCCGATCAACAAGAGCGTCATCATCGAGACCAACGTGGCCATGGAACGCGTGCAGGCCGTGTCGGCCGACATCGCGTACGTCCAGACCATCAGCCCGATGCAGATGCTGATCACGGGGGCGGGTTACGGCACGACGCAGGTGATCGCCTGGTCGGACAGCCAGCAGCACGTCTTCGAAGTGACGGTGGAGCTGGATCTCGTGGCGTTGAACGAGACGCTTCGCCAGATCGACCCGAACTCCACCGCGGAGGCGAGCTCCTTCCTGGGGAACATCGTCCTGTCCGGCACGGTGAGCGGTCCGCAGATTGCCCAACGCATGGAGGAAATGGCGAAGCTGTTTGCCGTCCAGGCCGGCCGGGGCGATCAGACCACCGTCCAGAACCACCTGAACGTGGCCGGCGAGCAGCAGGTTCTGTTGCGGTGCACTGTCGCCGAGGTGAACCGTTCGGCCGTCCGGGCCCTGGGAATCAACGGCTTCCTGGCCGGTGATGATTTCCGCGACGCCTTCGTGATCAATAACCTGGGCGGATTGAACCCGACCGACATCCACCTGCTGGAGGACGTGAACGCCCGGTCCACGATTCCGTTCGTGACGGGCGATAATGTCATCAGCGACTCCACGACGCTTTCGCTGGGATTCCCCCGCGTGCAGATGCAGGTCTTCCTGCGGGCCCTGGCGGATAACTCACTGCTGCGCATCCTGGCCGAGCCGAACCTGACGGCCATCAGCGGCGAGTCGGCGTCGTTCCTGGCCGGCGGCGAGTTCCCGTACCCGGTTCCGCAGGCGCTGGGGGCCATCGCAATCGAGTTCCGGGAGTTCGGCATCCGGCTGCACTTTACGCCGGTAGTATTGGACCACCAGCGAATCCGGCTGAAAGTGGCCCCGGAGGTCAGCGAAACGGACTTCTCCACCGCATTGCAGGTGGAGGGCGTCTCCGTTCCGGGACTGACCATGCGCCGTGCGGAGACGACGGTGGAGGTCGGCAGCGGCCAGACCATCGCCATCGCCGGCCTGCTGGACGATGAGATCCGCGGCGTCGTGAGCCGGATTCCGGGCATCGGCGACGTCCCGGTACTCGGCGCTTTGTTCCGGTCCGTGGAATATCGGCGGCGAATCACCGAACTCGTGATCCTGGTCACTCCCGAGATTATCGCACCTTTGAATCCAGACCAGGTTTCTCCGGTTCCCGGACAGTTCATCACCGCACCGAATGATTTTGAATTGTACACTCTAGGGCTGCTGGAGAGCGCGCCCTCAGAGGACCTGAGCACGCCCTCGGATTCGCAGCGCACGCTGACGCCGGCGCGGGTCGGGGTGAAATCCCGCGCCGACGAGCTTTCGATCCATGGGCCGTGGGGACATGAAACCATGCTGGGGCTGTAGACAGCCACGGGGCGAACCGGTCGGGCAGACCGTCAGACAGGTTCGCCAGGACCAATAACCGTTCCCACGCAGTGCACGGGAGGGTGAAAGCAATGGAAGCATTGAAAAGTGTCCTGACGCGTCGACGCCGGTCGCGCGGTGCAGTGGCCGTACAGGTCGCCTTCATGATGGCGGTCCTGCTGGGGTTCGCTGCCCTGGCCTTCGACGTCGGTGCCATGTACAACACGAAAGCCGACCTGCAGCGCACGGCTGATGCCGCGGCGCTGGCGGCGGCAGGCATGTTGTCCCAGTTTGAGGCGGGTGACCCGATGGAACTGGCCCGGGCGGCCGCCGAGGAATACACGGCCAAGAACGCGGCGTTCGGCAAATCGCTGTCCCTGGCCCCCAGCGACGTGGAATTCGGACGAGCCGTCCTGGATCCCGTCTCGGGGAGCTACGTGTTCTCGCCGACGCAGACGCTGCCGGACGCCGTACGGATCCGCGTTCGAATGACCGCGGATTCGCCGAACGGGCCGATGCCGCTGTACTTCGCGCGGATCTTCGGCAAGGAGGCGACGGAAGTGTGGGCGGAGGCCGTTGCGGTGATGGTGCCGCGAGACATCGCGATCGTGGCGGACCTGTCCGGTTCGCACAACGACGACAGCGCGTACCCGAACGACATGCACCCGGTGTGGGATGCCCTGTCGAAGTACACGCTGGCCGACCCGGTGTACGGGGTGGAAAAGCCCCACGCCGGCGCGGATGAGGAAAACGGCGGCATGTGGGGTGCGGACTATGCCTGCGCCGCGGGCGATGCCGAGTGCGTCCACCAGCGCGGCGGCCCGGCCTGGGGCCTTATGAAGGAGCTCCAGTGGGGCGCGGATATGGGCGACGGGTACTCCATGTCCTCGGACCCGGGCCTCGTGTATCTGCCCAAGAACCAGAACTGGAGCAACGCGCTCGTTGCCAACGCGCTCGCTCAGCAGGGATACATACCCGCCGAGGTCGACGCGCTGATGTCGGCGGCCTACGACGGAAGCGGGTCCCACCCGTACCGCACGGCCGTGGCGCTGGGACTGGCTCGCTGGAACAGCGGTATTCCGGGCGGCCTGTGGGCGCAGGTCGGTCTGCCTCCGGAACAAAGCGGCAACGGAAACGCGGCCGTGGGCAGTACCGAGCTGACCTACACGGAACGGTTTGGCGATCGTTCCATGTCGTCTTCCGCAAGCATCTGGAAATCGTGGATTTCCAGCAATGGTTCGTTCGGCTACCGCTACGGCGTGAAAGGTTTCGTGCAGTATCTGCAGAACAGCCGGGCCGGCAATGCCATGACGCCCGAACTCACCGTGGCGCCCGAGCAGCCCATGCAGGCGGTCAAGGACGCCGTGGGTGTGCTGGTCTGGCGTGTGGAGCAGTTGGACACCGATGACCAGATGTCGCTGGAGATCTACGGTACCACCGCCCGGCATGAGGTCGACCTGACGCGGGACTACTTCACCATCGCTTCGCCGGTGCCCGTCCCGTTCAACCCGGACTATCAGTACGAGGGAGAGCCGGGACGGCTGACCGTCATGCAGGCCGCGCACTACGATAGTTACACCAATATGGGCGGCGGCATCCGGACCGCCATCCAGGAGCTCAACAGCAGTCGGCACCGGCCGATCGCCCGGAAGATCATGATTGTGTTGACGGACGGAAACGCCAACGTCAACGAATGGGGTCAGACCAATGACTACACGGGTGGTCGCAACTTCGCGCTGAAGGCCGCCCAGGAAGCCGCGGAGGATGGCATCATGCTCCTCGCGGTCAGCGTGGGTAACAGTGCCGATACGTCGCTGATGCAGCAGATCGCCCAGATCGGCGGCGGCAAATGGTACGACGCCCGCGGGTCGGTCGAGCAGTACAGTCAGCAGTTGATGACCATTTTCGACAGGCTGGGCGGGGTCCGGCCGGTCGAGCTGATCAAGTAGAGAAGGACGTTGTGAACACGCCGGGGACATGGACAGGGTTAATCATCGCGGCCGGTGCGGCTCGCGACGCGGACGGATGCGGACGGGTGACTTTTGCCCGGCCGGCCGACGGTCGCGGGCCGTGCCGCCGCGTTTCTCCTGACCACCCCGCTGCGCCAGTGCTTCCCTGAGAGAGCCCTCGATGGCGCACGGTCTTCGAGTCATCCTGTTCAACACCGAAGAGGACTACGGAGTGGCTCTGCGCCGGTCCGTCCTCGAATGTGGAGGAACGAAGATCGTTGCCGAGGTGGATGAGCCGGGCGTGCTCGCCCAGGCCGTCCAGCAGATTCCGGCCCAGTTGCTCATCGTCAACCTGGACCCGAACCCGGAGGCCATCCTCCCCATTGCGGGCGAGGTGGCGTCGGCTCACCCCAACCTGGCGGTTTTCGCCGTTTCCGGCTCCACGGACGGACAGCTGATTCTCTCGACGATGCGCCAGGGACTGCGTGAGTTTCTCACGAAGCCCATCGAGCTGGAGACGCTTACGCAGGCGGTCCAGCGCGTGGTGGATCGATCGACGGCAACCGGCCGACAGGGAAGCCTCGTGGCGGTTGTGGGAGGCGCGGGCGGCGTAGGGGCCACGACGCTGGCCACAAACCTGGCGGTCGAGCTGGCGTCGATGGCGCCTGGGGGAGTGTGCCTGGTCGACCTGGATTACCGCTTCGGACAGGTGGGAACTCTGCTGGACATCGAGCCGACGTACAGCATCGCCGACCTGTGTGAGACACCGGAGCGGCTGGAATCGCAGGTCATTGAGAAGGCCCTGGTCAAGCACGGCAGCGGCGTTCACGTGCTGTGCCGACCTCCGAGCTTCAGCCAGTCCGACAACATCACCGCCGGACACTGCGTCGGCGCCTTGTCGGGCCTGGTGTCCATGTTCGATTACGTCCTGGTCGACGGGCCGTCACGGTACGACCCCGGCGCCAAGGCCGTGCTCGACATCGCCGACGGCATCATCGTCATGCTGGAACTCCTGGTACCGGACGTGCGGAACGTGCAACGCATGCTGGATGCCATGAAGCAGGCGGGTTTCAACCTGGACCGGGTTCGCCTCGTGTGCAACCGGCTGGGCAAGGAGTCGTCAAACCTTTCCGTGGCGGACGTGGAGGCAACGCTGAACATGGAGATCTTCGCCGCCCTGCCGGACGACTGGCCGGGCGTGAGCGCCTCCATCAACCTGGGTGAGCCGCTCGCCCGTTCGCAGCCGCGTTCCAAGGTGCGCCTGGCGATCCAGGAGCTGGCTGCGCGATTGCACAACGGCACCGACGACGCGGCGGAGCCCGTGGGCGGTCGCAAGGGCGGGATACTCAGCAAGATCTTCTGAGGTTCGCCGGGAAGAGCCCGGCGAAGGCAGGTGAGACGTGTTCGGAAAGCGATCCACGACGACCATCAAGCTGCCGCCCAAGGCGCCGGCGGCCCCCG
>CAZBFW010000202.1:0-7113 GCA_964491135.1 uncultured Phycisphaeraceae bacterium
AGATAATGAGCGGTGACTGGAGTTCAGACGTGTGCTCTTCCGATCTCAGTATAACCGATCGCGACGTCGAATCGACTTGCCGGCCGGCTTACGGTCTCACGTGGCGCTGGAAGGTAGTGAGCTCGACAATACGTGTGTGGTCGTCGCCGCCGGGGTCAATGAGACCGGTTGCGGAAGAGACGGCGGGTGACCGTCTTGGCTTCGTCGATGCGGACCTGGTGTTCGGTCCGGACGCGCAGCAGGCGGCGAACGCGGGCTTTGAGCTCCTGAGCGTTGAACGGCTTCGTCACGTAATCGCTGGCCCCGATGTCCAGGCCGTGGACCACGCTTTGGGAGTCCGTGCGTTCCGCCGTCAGGAACACGATGGGGAAATCCAGCATTCCGAACCGCTCCCGTAATTGCCGGCACAGCTCGTAGCCGTCGGTTTCGGGCATCTGCACGTCCAGGATGGCCACGTCCGGGGCGCTGTCTCCGATCCGTTCCATTGCTTCGCCGGCGCTGGAGGCCGTGATCATCTCGCACGGTTCGTCCTCAAACACCTCGCACAGCAAGGCGAGGTTGTCCGGGATGTCATCCACCACGAGCAGTCGGAACGTTTTGCCGCTGTCCATAACACGTTCTCCAGTCCGGAATCACGCCCCTCCGGTTCACAACTCAGCCGGCGTCCGGCGATGCGGCCGCCGGGTCTTGGGCCGCCGCCGAAATCGGAGCCCGCCCCAGCTCCTCCAGAAGACCGAGCAAACCCTCCTCGGTGGCGGCTCGTTCCGGGAACAGCCGCGTGATGGATTCCAGCAGGTCAAGCGATTTGAGGGTCCGGTCCGAATCCACGCCCTGCAGCATCCGATCGGACGCCTTGCGAATCAGCCGGCGGGTCTCGACGATGCCCAGGCGAACCACCGCCTGAAGGACGGTTCGAACGCGGTTTCGCCCGGCGTACGCGGGTGAGTTTGCCACGCGAATCAGTCTCTCACCCAGAGCCGTCTCGCCGGAGATCAGGTCGTGAATCGCCTCCACCGTTCCGACGCCGTCCGCGTTGTCGGCCAGCCGAGAGTTCTGAACGAGTTCCTTCGTCTGGCGGGCGGCGCGGACGATCATCCGTGGGTCCGACTCACTCGGATTGACCGTTTGGGCGGGAGCGGGTCGCGGCCGCTCCGCCAGGCATGCTCGCATCTCGCTCAGCAGGCGATCGCGGGAAAGCGGTTTGGCCAGAATATGAGTGCAACCCAGACGGCTGGCCGCCAGGACGTTCTCCTTGCTGGCATAGGCCGTCTGCAGGATCACCGGAATCTGCTGAAGCTGCTGGATGGCCCTCAGCGAGCGGACGACGCTCAGCCCGTTCATGTTGGGCATGTTCAAGTCCAGCAGGATGATGTCTGCGCCGGGATCGAGGGCCAGCCGGATGCACTCTTCACCCGACCGGGCCCGGAGGAAGTTCCACACCTCACCATCCAGGAAGTCCTCCAGGAGGTCCAGGTTGTCCGGCGTGTCGTCCACGCCCAGGACGGTGATGGATTGCAGATCAACCTCGCCGGTCACGACGGCGTCTCCTCGCATGGCTGCGGAATGCTCTGACGCAGGGCCCGTACAAGCTGGTCCGCATGCAGGGGCTTGGCCAGCATATACGACAGGCTTGCCGACACCGCCCGCTGCCCGTGATCCCGGCTGGGATCGGCGGTCAACAGGATGATCGGCAGCCTTTCCAGGCCCGGGGTCGCCCGGATGACCTCGACCAGGGCGAATCCGTTCATGTCCGGCATATGGATGTCGATCACCGCTGCATCGGGCGCGACCTCGCGGAGAAGGCGAACGGCCTGCGGCCCGGAGGAGGCCGGAATCACCTGGAAGTCACGAGCCGCCAGGGCATCGGAGATCAACTCCAGGGCATCCGGATCGTCATCCACCACCAGAATGGTCTCGAACATGTTTTTCTCCCTTCCGCGTCTGGCCGCAGGTTCCAGTGACTAGGTCATGCTCTCATCACGGTCGTGCCTTGTCCCTTGGGTTGCCGGGGCGCGCCCGCTCACAGCCGATTCGGACAGGGCTCGATCCACGAGTTCCACAAGTTCCCGGATAGTCAACGGCTTCGCGAGATAGTAGTCGCAGCCGGCGGCCAGGCAGTCCTCGCGGTCCTTCGGCATGGCATTGGCCGTTACGGCAACGATCGGGGTTTCCTTGGATTCCTCCGTGCCGCGCAGGTGTCGGACCACGGACAGTCCATCCAGCTCGGGCAGGCGCATGTCCAGCAGGATCAGGTCGGGCCGCACGCGGGCGGCCATGTCGATACCCTCGGGGCCCGTCCGGGCATGAATCAGAGTATGCTCATCACCCAGCGCGTCCGCGATGAGGTCATAGCTGTCCTGCGTGTCTTCGACGACCAGAATCGTGCTCATGGCCTGTCTTCCGATTCGCGGTCTGACGGTGCCCCGGCGCCGGCCGCACGTTCGTTCCATTCAGCCTGACGCTCCCTGCCCGGTTTGCACGACGTTTGTTTGATCCTCTTCTGACGGAGTCTCCACCCGCCTGGGCAGCACAATCGTGAAGCAGGTTTCGACGCCCACCGTACTGCGCACTTCGATGCGTCCGTCCATCAGTCGGCACAGCCGCCGGCAGATGGCCAGACCCAGGCCGGTTCCGCCGGCCCGTCGAGTGGTCGAGGAATCCACCTGCTCGAATTCGTGGAAGATGCGGTCCAGGTGTTCGGCGGCGATTCCGATGCCGGTGTCCTGGATTTCCACGATCAGTTCGTCCGGATCGACGCGGGCGCGAACGGCGATGTGGCCCGCCTCGGTGAATTTGACCGCATTGCCCAGCAGGTTTGTGATAATCTGCCGGAACCTCAGTTCGTCGCCCATCCAGGGGTCTGCCTGCGCGACCGACGGGTGCAGATCGAGGTGGAGTTCCACGGCGTCCGCGCGAAGCAGCGGCCGGGCCAGCTCCACGCAGTCCTCCAGGACGTGACCCACGTGTACGGGCGCCAGTTCCAGGGTCAGCCGGTTCGCCTCGATCTTGGAGAGATCGAGGATGTCGTTGATCAAAGCGAGCAGGTTGCGGGCGTTGCGGTGAACCTTTTCGAGTCGGGTGGCCCGTTTGGGATTCGGCGGATCGAACGTGTCCTGGATCATCAGCTCCGTGAACCCGATGATGGAGTTGAGCGGCGTTCGCAGTTCGTGCGACATTTTCGCGAGGAACTCGCTCTTGACGTGATTCGCCCGCTCCGCTTCCCGGCAGGCGGCCTCCGCTTCCGCCATGGCCTGGGCCAGAGTGCGGTTGACCGCCTGGAGAGCCTCTGCGTTCGCGCGGAGGGCCCGCTCCGCGTGCATCCGCTCGGAGACGTCCTGCTTGACCGCCACGAAATGGGTGGTGTTTCCGCTCGCGTCGCGGATCGGCGTGATGGTCATTTCCTCATGGTAGGTCGTGCCGTCCTTGCGCCGGTTCACCATGTGTCCGAACCACACCGAGCCGGCAAGGATGGCTTCCCACAAGTCGCGATACAGGGAGTCCTCATGCACGCCGCTTTTGAGGACCCGCGGGTTCTGCCCCAGGACTTCTTCAAGGGTGTAGCCGGTCAAACGGCTGAAGGCCGGGTTCACCCATTCGATGCGAGCGTCGCAATCCGTGATGACCACTCCGTTGGCGACGGACTCCAGGGCCCGGGCCAGCAGCCGGACCGTCTGTTCCGCCCTCTGGCGGGCGGCGACGTAGGCCCACGAACGAATCGCCCGCTCGGCGATCTGGGGAAGCGCCTGGATGCTGTCTGTGGATTTGACAACGCAGTCGATGGCCCCGGCTTCCAGGGCGGCGCCAAGCGCCTGCCCGACTCTCCCGTCCGTAAGAACGATCATCGGGCATTGGCCGTTCTCGAGGCGCCCGGGCAACAGCGCCATGCCGTCTCCGTCGGGCAGGTGGATGTCCACGATCGCCAGGTCGGGTGTCTGCCGGGACAATACGCTCCGGGCTTCGAGAAGCGTGGATGCCCGGACGATGCCCCAATCCGGCTTCGCGGACGCAAAGGCCCGACCGATGAGGTCGGCGACGTCGTCCTCCGCCTCAGCCAGGAAAACGGAATGGACAACCGAATCGTTCATCTGCATCCAGGCTCGATCGCAGGCTGCCGCGTACGCCCCTGACACGCACCGCGTAGCGAACAGTCCACACGTGCTGTCGGCCAGGCGGCCGCGCGTCGCGCGGTGGCCCGACGGGCAGACGTTCCACCCGCACGCTCCCTCACCCCGACCACCTGGAGGAGGGCGGAGACCCTTATTACGAATCGACCGCTTGCAGCGCGGAATTGAGGCTCGAATGCCGTGTTCGGCGGGAGGACAGGTCCTATACCGTTTAACGACCGATACTGAAACGGCTCCGGGCAGTCGCTCGGATGCCGAGAGCCGCGGCATCCGTCCCTTGCCTCCGCGGGTGCTTCGTCTGTGGAGTGAGCATCGCTATTGCGGGGGCCAGAAGACGAAGTCGTCCGATTCCCCTTCGGCTACGCCGTCGCCGAACCGGCGGGAATGGATGCCGCCGTCGTCCACGCCGTTATCGGAAGTGGAGTAGAGCGTAGGCCCCTCGGAGGTGACGCGATACACGAAATCGGATCCGGAGAACGGATCGGTCCGCATGGTGGCGTCCACCTCCGGCGGCAGTTCGTCCAGCGAGTACGGCCAGCGGCCGTTACGGGCCTTGAACACGTGCATCGCGTACGAAAGCTGCGTGGCCCGGCGGGATGCCTCGGAACGAATGGAGAGGCCGTACGCCCGCGAGAGCGAGGGAGTGATCAGGGACCCCAGCGTACTCTGGTTGCAGGCTTCCTCTTCGAGCTTCATGACCTCCTGCGTCCCCACTTCCGGCGTCCCGATCTCCCACAGATCCGCCAGGTCCCGGTAGTAGGCGTCCAAGTCGGCGGCCACCTGTGCCGGGGCCTCGCTGCGCAGGCCGGCAATCTTTTCCTGCGCCTGCGGCGAGTCTGCCTCGTCACCTTCCGACGTGTTGAAGAGCCTGTTGAAAAGGTCGACATCCAATTCGGCCTGCCCATCCGTGTCGGAGGGCTGATACAGGTTCTGGAGCATGTCCATGGCCATCGCGTGCTCGAATCGGACCCAGTTGGCCGGATCGGCGGGCGGACGGTCGGCCGCGACCAGCTTCTGGAAGGCCTCTTCCAGCCGGTCATCCGGAATCAGGCCCTGGGCCAGGGCCTCGCGGGCGCTGTTCTGAGCCAGGGACTTCTCCGACATGCTGACCAGCCGGTGGATCAGCGTGGGTGCCTGGTCCAAGTGGCCGGCCGCTCGCAACGACACCTCCAGGGCGTCAATCAGGCGATCGGGGGGGACGCATCCGTCTTCTCCGAGGCGCCAGGCGTCGGCGAGCGTGGCCTTCACCATCGCACGGTGGTGGTTCAATGAAGGCAGCAGATAATCGACCAGCATCGGCGGTCGATCGGACGAATCTGCCGCGTCCCCACACGGGAATCGCAGTGGGGCGGAGCAATTCTCATACCGGCTCGCCAGACGAAACTGGTCGAGGAGTGGTTGAATCGTCTGATGGGTGGCTTCCCAGTTTGGGTGGTCGAGCGGATCCCACGGACCGATCGGCACGCTTTCACCGCCGTTGAGCATGTCGTCGAACTTGTTGGGCCAATCCGGGTCACCGCCGCCGGGACCGAACCAGTTGGGCATGAGAGCGCCGTACGCCGGTGACGCATCGTCGGGGACTTCCATCGACGACTGCTGCCGAAACCAGCCCACGTAATCATACGACCCCGTCAAGTCCGGAATCGGTGCGAATCCGTCTCCAATAGAACTCGTGCCATCTGCCGCATACGGCGATTCCGACCCGTTCGTCGTGTCAGCGGCATTCGCGGCGCGGGCATCCCCAGGAACTTCGTCGAACGGTTCCCACCACCACTCGTTGCCCGCTCCCGCGCCGCCATCGTCGGTGCCGACCAGAAATTCACCGGCCTGCGGTTTACCCCCTCGGTCTCGCGATGACCGCGCATCCGCACAGTAGACCATTGCGTATGAGCCGTCCGGCAGGCAAGCCACGGTCGGGTCGGTGCCGCGAGGCACGCGAATCCCCGGCTCCGGCTCCAGGGCCAGGCCGTTTGTGGAAACCAGCGAACGAATCCCTTCCGGCGTGGTGGCGAAGGCCCGCACCCCGTTGTCCAGACCGACGGCACTGTCGATCACCCCCGGATCAGGAAGTCGCAGGGGCTGTACGCTGCGAAAGCGCTGGCCGTCCGGTGAGAGAAACCAGTCGACGCGCGGTTTGCTCTCCCCACGCGGATCGTCTTTTCGCGTGTGCGAGATCCATACGCAGACTTGCCCGTCCAACGGGGCCGCCTGGGGGCAAGGGTCTGACTCGCCGCCGCGCATCAGCGGGTCCGCAACGTCCACGCGGAAATCCAACCCGTTCCGCGTGACGGCCGACAACACCACGGTCGATCCTCTCCAATCGGTGGCAAAGTACATCCGGATCCTCTTGTTCGGAGTCTGGACCAGCGCCGCATGCCGGCCGCGGATCGGGTGGCCGGCCGTGTCCACGATTCTCGCCGGCTGCGGGAGCGACCAGGTGCGACCCTGGTCCCGAGACCGCATGACGGCCAGGCTGACATCCAGCTCCTTCCCATCAATCGCTTGATCGAAAACGAGCAGCAGATGCCCGTTCGGCAGCAGGACCAAAGCTGGGGCGGTCCCCCGCGTGATCGGCCCGGCATCGTCAAAAGCCGATCCGTCAGGCGAAACGGCCAGGCGCAGCATGCTCTCCGACGCGGTATGCTCTCTGTCCGCCGAGACCGGCGCATCACTGGACGATGCGGACGTGCCGGCGAGGACGGTGGCTCCGGCCAGGAGCAGCGAGCCGGCATAAACAACAAACGCGCTCACGATGCGTCTCTCCTTTGAAGCTGAAGGTTTGCCGGGGCCGACGGCCCGGCTGAATTTACACCCTAATTGCGTGGTGGGGGGGAATTCTTACTGAGCGGCCGGCCCGGTCAGTTCGCGATTGTTGGAGACGCGACAGGTTGCGGCGGTCCCGAACCGTGGCCCAGGCAAGTGGTTACGGCTTCGTCGGAGTCGGGAGAGCCGAACCGGCCGCAGCGGGGAACCCGGTTCGGTTTGGACC
>CAZBFW010000203.1:0-4771 GCA_964491135.1 uncultured Phycisphaeraceae bacterium
TTCGCAACGCGTTCCGGATGACCTACGGTTTCGGGTTCGTCTATGACCGCAACTTTGCGGACATCGACTCGTACAACTCACAGCCGAACCCGGCGCTCATCGACCTCTCGAGGCAGCGGTTCCCGAATTTGTTCCGGTAGGTTCTCCCGTGACGATGTTGCGAACCGATTCCAGCTCCATGCACGCGCCTTCGATGGCTGTCGAACGGACGCCGGGCTGGGTGCATGGAATCCGGGTCGCCATCCTGGCACTTCTGATCATGCTGGCGTACCGGCCTGAGCTGCGCCGCATCGTGGACAAGTGGCAGACGGACGGAAACTGGTCTCACGGCTGGCTGGTGCCGTTGTTCAGCCTGTACTTTCTCCATCTGCAGCGGGGGCGTCTGGCGCGTGTCCGCGCGCATACCAGTTGGGTCGGCCTGCTCTGCCTGGTTCTCTCGCTGCTGGTGTATCTCTGGTACCTGTTCATCACGCCGATGGGATATCCCCGCAGCCTTTCGCTGGTTATGACGCTGGGGGCGTTGGTGCTCTTTCTGGGCGGTTGGCCGGTGCTGCGCGTGGTCTGGTTTCCCATCGTGTTCCTCCTGTTCGCCGTACCGATTCCGGACGAGTGGTACGTGAGCCTGACGATGCCTCTGCGGATGCTGGCGTCCCAGGCGTCCGCGTTTCTGCTTGGCGCGTTCGTGCCCGGCCTGCACGTGGACACGTCGGGCGTCGTGATCGACTATGTGTACCAGGGCACGTCCGGGCAGTTGAACGTGGAAGAGGCCTGCAGCGGGATGCGGCTGATGATGGCCTTCGTCACGCTGGGCGCGGCGATGGCGTTTCTGGGCGACCGCCCGTTCTGGCAGCGGATCGTCATGCTGGTGTGCTGCGTTCCCATCGCCGTGTTCTGCAACATCATTCGCGTCTGCACGACCGGCTTCCTGCACGTGTTCGGACACCGGGACTGGGCGGAAGGGACGACGCACGAGCTGCTGGGTCTGGCCATGCTGCCGGTCGCACTCGGTCTGTTTGCCCTGATCGGCTACACCATGGATCACCTTTTCATTGAGGAAACCGAGGACGAAGAAGAACCGCAGGGTCGGCCGGGCGTAGTACCGGCATCATCGGCCTCTGACCGCGGAAGCGAAACATGACTACGTTGCCTGCCACCATATCGGAACGCGTGCCCCGGCCCGGCATGGCCGCGCCCGGCGCGCCGGCGACCGCCGGCCTGACGCCCGCGGACATTCTCCGCATGATCCGCAGCCGGCTCGTGCTGATCGTCGCCCTGTCGATCTTCCTGAGCGCAGCGGCCGTCGGAGGCTTTCTGCTGTGGTACATCAAGTACCCGACGTACTCCGCGGAAGCCTACATTCAGTGCATTTCGAGCGTACCGAAGGAGGCCACGTCGCTTCGCCCCCCCCAGGTGTACGAGGATGAGCACACCCGGTTCCTCCAGGACCAGGCCCTGT
Source organism: uncultured Phycisphaeraceae bacterium (assembly GCA_964491135.1). Classification (GTDB taxonomy): domain Bacteria; phylum Planctomycetota; class Phycisphaerae; order UBA1845; family UBA1845; genus JAFGJQ01. The sequence continues at coordinate 1,457 of CAZBFW010000203.1, forward strand.
CCATCAAGCAGACCAACCTGCTGATGAGAGTGCTGCAGGCTCCGGAAGTGCGGAATACGGACTGGTACCAGCGGACCAAGCCCGATGAGCGGGTCGACGAGCTGGACGAAAGCCTGGCGGCGGGTCCGATCCGGGATACGAACTACATCCGCGTGGCGATGGGCACGCGCAGTCCGCAGGACCCGCACGTGATCGTCCGCAAAGTCGTGGACGAGTACCTCAGCGAAGCCCGGGAGCGGGCGACCGCGCTGTACCGCACGGAGCTGTCCAAGGTGGAGGCCGAGGCCAGCGAGCTGACCCAGCAGATCGAGGCCCAGAACCAGCAAATCACGATGTTTGCCGGCACGTTGCCCGTGGGCGTTCTGCCGGGACAGAACCGGCAGGCGATGACCGTGCTGGAGGCCCAGTTGCTTCAGACCCAGCAGGAGGTCACGGAGCTGGAGTTGCAGACGCAGGAACTGCAGGGCCTTCTCGAGATTTACGAGAGCCCCGATTATCAGAGATTCATGACGGAAGACCGGCAGCTGGTCGAGCTGAACCCGATGGTGCAGCAGTTGATTGCCCAGACCCTGGCCCTGGAGCAGGAGGTTATCGCCAAGCTCACCAAACTGGGTGAGAATCACCGTGACGTGCAGAACCTCCGCAATCGCCTGGAGCAGAGTCAGCAGCAGCTCCAGCGGATGCGGGAGCAGAAGTTCCAGGAAGCCATGGAGTTGAAGCACGAGCAGGTCCGCACGGCCACGTTCAACTCGCAGCACGCGACGTTCCTGGCCCAGGAGCGCCTGGAGGGCGTTCGCAGTCAGCAGCAGGACGTGGAGCGAAAGCTCCAGGAATACCGGCGCATGCAGGATGAGCTGACGTTTCTCACCACCACACGAGAGAAGACGCTCGAATACCTCCGGGAGCTGCGGCGCATCGTCGCGGAGCGATCCGCGGTCCAGATCGAGCTGCGGCAGCCTCCGGTCCCTCCGATGGAGCGCAGCAAACCGCGGTGGTACTTTGCCGTAGTCGGCGTGATGCTCGCCGTCGGTCTGGCAGTCGGCTTTGGCGTGCTGCTGGAGCTGATGGACACCTCGGTGCGTACTGCCCGTGACGTGGTGCGGCACCTGGGCGTTCCCATTCTGGGCACCGTTCCGGACGCCGACGACGAGGAAGTCCACATTGACCGCATCGAGACCGTGGTGCAGGAGCTGCCCCGCTCCATGGTCGCCGAGGCGTTCCGGGCGATTCGAACCGCCTTGCAGTTCAGCGCTCCGGCCGAGCGGCAACGCACGCTGGTGGTGACCAGTCCGCACCCCGAAGACGGCAAGACGACCGTCGCCTGCAACCTGGCCGGTTCGCTGGCCCAGGGCGGCCGCCGCGTGCTGGCGGTGGACGCCAATTTCCGGCGTCCGGCCCTGCACCGTATCTATGGATTGGACAACCAGGCGGGCCTCAGCAACATCCTGATCGGAGCCGGCCGCGTGGAGGACTACGTCCGCAAGACCAATCTGGGCAACCTTGACGTGCTGGTGAGCGGTCCTACGCCCCCGAACCCGGCGGAGCAACTGTCCAGCGCCATGATGCGCCAGTTCCTGGACGAGGCCGTTCGCCGGTATGACCACGTGGTGCTTGACGCGCCACCCGCCCTGCTGGCCAGCGACGCCGCCGCCCTGGGAACCATGGTGGACGGCACCGTGCTGGTTCTGCGGGCAAAGGCGAACTCGCGCGGCGTGGCCCAGCGAGCCCTGAGCCTGCTGCATCACGTCAGCGCGCACGTTTTCGGCGTCGTGCTGAACGCCGCTCAGGCACAGCGCGGCGGCTACTTCCGCGAACAGCTTCGTACCTTCTACGATTACCAAGCGGAGGAGGACGAGGAGTCGGGCTCGCGCCGGGCCCTGCCGACGGGGAAGAAGGCATCCGCCCTTGACCGACGGCCGCGCGGAGACGACGAAGAAGACGAGGATTCCACCTCCGCCTGACCGCACGGAACGGATCCGGGTCGGCGCGATCCGGATCGCCCGCCGGCCCCGGCGGAGGCACCGGCGCTTCCTTGTGGAACCGTCTCTCCCATTGTGGGACCGGCTTTGCCGTTGTGGGACCGTCTTTCCAGCCGGTCTTTCCCCATCCGTCTCGACGCCGACGGCGCCGTTGTCGGGTCGTGGCCGCGGTCGTATACTGCCGGTCCGATATCCGTCGACGACCGGCGCCGAGCGGATGCCTGCCCGCCGACGGGCTGCACTACGGAACGCATCATGAAACCGATCGGACTGCTGGACCTGGCCGGCGAAACGGCCCTGTTCCGCGAGGAAATTCTCAAAGGCATCCAGACGGTGTTCGAGACCTGCCGCTTCGTGCTCGGACCGCAGATCGAGGAACTGGAGCGCCGCCTGGCAGAGTATTCCCAGTGTCGCCGCGGCGTGGCCATGAGCAGCGGCACCGACGCCATCCTCTGCGCCCTGATGGCCGCGGGCGTCGGGCCGGGCGACGAGGTGATCACCACGCCGTTCACGTTCTTTGCCACGGCCGGTTGCATTCACCGGGTCGGGGCCCGGCCGGTGTTCGTGGACATCGAGAGCGACACGTTCAACATCGACGTTTCCCGGATACAAGCCGCGATTACGCCGCGGACGAGGGCCATCCTTCCCGTGCATCTCTTCGGCCAGTGCGCCGACATGGACGAGATTCTGCACGTCGCCGACCGCCAGGGGTTGACCGTCCTGGAAGACGCGGCCCAGGCCATCGGGGCGACGTACCGCGGCCGGCGTGCGTGTTCCATGGGAAAGGCGGGATGCCTGTCGTTCTATCCCACGAAGAACCTCGGAGCGTGCGGGGACGGCGGCATGATCCTCACCAACGATGAAACGTTCGCGGATCGTTGCGTCGTGCTGCGCAACCACGGCCAGTCCCGGCAGTACGAGCACGAATTCGTGGGCGGGAATTTCCGTCTCGATGCGTTCCAGGGTGCGGTGCTGCTGGCGAAGTTCCGCAGGCTGGAGGAACTGACGGCCCGGCGGCAGGCCAACGCGGAGCGCTACCATGAGCGCCTGGCCGACCTGCCCGTGCGGGCTCCGCGCGTGCGTGACTACAATGTTTCGGTGTACCATCAGTACACGATTCTCTGCGACCGGCGCGACGACCTCATGGCGCACCTCAAGGCAGCCGGCATCGGCAGCGGAGTGTATTACCCGCTGCCCCTGCATCTGCAGCCGTGTTTCGCGGCGTTGGGATACAAGCCGGGCGACTTCCCGAGGGCGGAAGACGCGGCTCGGCACGTGCTGGCATTGCCCGTGCACGCGCTGCTGTCCGCGGAGGACATCGATCGTGTGATCGATG
>CAZBFW010000203.1:4781-7090 GCA_964491135.1 uncultured Phycisphaeraceae bacterium
TGAGATTGCGAAGTTCTGCGGGAAGAAGCGCTGACGAACGAACGGGCGACAGGTCCTGGAGAGCGAGGCCTTCCATGCGTGTTCTGGTCACGGGCGGAGCAGGGTTTCTGGGCAGCCACCTGTGCGATCGCCTCATCCGCGACGGGCACGACGTGCTCTGCCTGGACAACCTGTTCACGGGCGATCGGCGAAACGTCGAGCATCTCCTGGGCCATCCGCACTTTGAATTCATCCGCCACGACGTGGTGCAGCCCATCTTGCTGGAGGTCGACTGGATCTTCAACCTGGCCTGTCCGGCCTCCCCCATCCACTACCAGTACAACCCGGTCAAGACCGTCAAGACCTCCGTGCTGGGCGCCTTGCACATGCTCGGCCTGGCCAAGCGCGTGCGGGCGCGCATCCTCCAGGCGTCCACCAGCGAGGTCTACGGGGACCCGGCGGAGCATCCGCAGAAGGAAACGTACTGGGGCAACGTCAATCCCATCGGTCCGCGAAGCTGCTACGACGAAGGCAAGCGAATCGCCGAGACCCTCATGACGGACTACCACCGGCAGAACGGCGTGGACATCCGCATCGTCCGTATCTTCAACACGTACGGCCCGCGCATGGCGGTCGGCGACGGCCGGGTGATGTCCAACTTCATCGTGCAGGCCCTGCAGGGCGAGCCGATCACCGTCTACGGGGACGGTCGCCAGACCCGCAGCTTCTGCTACGTGGACGACCAGATCGACGGCATGACGGCCCTGATGCAATACGAAGGCCCGGATGCGCACGAGCCGGTGAACGTCGGCAGCAGCGAAGAGGTCTCCATGCTGGAGTTGGTGCAGCTTCTCTCGGAAACGCTGGGCCGGCCCCTGCAGACGGCCTTTCGCCCGCTGCCCACGGACGACCCTGTGCGCCGTCGGGCCGATACCACGCGGGCCCGCGAGCGTCTGGGCTGGCAGCCGCGAATTCCCCTTCGGGACGGACTGGCCCATACCGTGGCCTTCTTCCGCGAGTTGCTCGGTGCCTGACCTGCAGGCACCGGGTGTGCATGCCGCGCCGGTGTCCGGCGCTGCCGCCGGCCGGGAGTCCGGGCGGCCTGGAATTCCGTGTCATGCCGGAACCGTCAGCACGAAACGAAGCAGCCAACTGGTCGCCCGCTGCCATCGCGGCCGTTCCGGAGCCGACGGAGGGCGTCTGGTGGGCGGCCCATACGCGCCCGCGGGCCGAGAAACGACTGGCGGAAGACCTGGTCCGTCTCGGGCTGTGCTGTTACCTGCCCCTGCGGGAACGCGTCACGCGGAATGTCCGAACGCACCGGGTGCATCGGTCCATCGTTCCGGTGTTCTCGGGGTATCTCTTCTTCGTGGCCACCGAAGCCCAGCGCTACCGGGCGCTGGCCACGCGGCGGATCGTCAGCACGCTGACCGTATCGCGGCAGGCCCAACTGGTCGCCGAGCTTCGCCACCTCCACGCGGTGCTGGCGGCCGATGCTCCCGTGTCGCTTCGTTCGAGCCTGCGCGTCGGCCGCTGGGTGCGCATCTGTGACGGCCCCCTGGCCGGCGTGGAGGGCATCGTCAGCGGCCGGCGATCGCGAATCCGGGTGGCGCTGAACGTGAATATCCTCGGACAGTCCGTCACGGTGGAAGTGCTGCGGGACCAGGTCGAGCCGATCGACCCGCCCTGGTACGCCGCCTGACCGGAGGGTGGTTCCTCGGGCAAACGGCTCCTATAATGCCCGCCGGTGTCTGACCACAGGAATCCGCAGACGAGGGTTGCCTCATGAAAGTGAGCGTGGTGGGTGTCGGGTACGTCGGGCTGGTGGCCGGCACGTGTTTCGCCGACGGCGGCAATCACGTGATCTGTGTGGATAGCGACGGGAGCAAGATTGACAAGCTCCGGAAGGACGAGTTGCCGATCTACGAGCCCGGCCTGCTGGAGATCGTCCAGCGGAACGTGAAGGCGGGCCGCCTCGTTTTCACGACGGATCTGGCGAAGGCCGTGGCCGATTCGCTCATCATCTTTCTGGCCGTGGGCACGCCGCCCGCGCCGGACGGTTCGGCCGACCTGTCCGCCGTGCTTTCCGCGGCGGAACAGATCGGGCGGCTCATGAACGGCTACCGCATCATCGTCATGAAAAGCACCGTGCCCGTGGGATCTCACAAGATCATCCGCGAAGCCGTCGCCCGGCACAGCGATCACAAGTTTGATTACGTGAGCAATCCGGAGTTCCTCAAGGAAGGCATGGCGGTGGAGGACTTCATGCGGCCGGACCGCGTGGTCATCGGAACGGACAACCCGGCGGTCAGCGAGATCATGAAGCAGCT
>CAZBFW010000204.1:0-7087 GCA_964491135.1 uncultured Phycisphaeraceae bacterium
TGTTCCCCTGCGCCGTTCAGAAATACAGATCGTGCTCGCCGTTCTGTTCAATCCGGCGCAGGCGATCCGCCAGTTCGGCCTTGGCCGCACCCTCCGGCATGGCCGCGAGTTCCTGCTCGATGAGCCGTTGGCCGGCCGCCTTTGTCTCCGGAGATGCGTAGTCCGTCAGGTACTCCATGAGAGTGGTCAGCCCGTTGGGCGTGCAGAATCTCTTGATGAAGCCCGGGATGGCGAATTCCATGAAGTGCTCGCCCGTTCGGCCCAGCCGATAGCAGGCGGTGCAGAAGCTGGGCAGGTATCCGTCCACCAGAAGCTCACGCATGACTTCGTCCAGCGAGCGGATGTCGCCGATCTGGAATTGCTCGCGCTCCATGCACTGGGCGTCGCCGGCCTCGGTGTAGCCGCCGATCTCGATGCGCGTGCCGGCGTCGATCTGCGATACGCCGAACTCCATGACCGTGCGGCGAATGGCTGCGTTTTCCCGAGCGGTGAGAATGAGACCCGTATAAGGGACGGCGAGCCGCAGGATGGCGATCAGTCGTTTGAAATCGTGGTCGTTCACGAAGTACTTCGGCTCCAGCGCGACGCCCGAGGCCGGGCGCAGCCGTGGAAAACTGATGGTGTGCGGTCCGGTGCCGTACCGCTGCTGGAGATGTCGGGCGTGCGTCACCAGGCCCAGCACCTCGAATCGCCAGTCATAAAGGCCGAAGAGAACACCGATGCCCACGTCGTCAATGCCCGCCTCCTGGGCGCGACAGAGGGCGTCCAGCCGGTAGAGGTAGTGGCCCTTACGCGTGTTGGCGGGGTGGTATCGTCCGTACGTTTCGTGGTGGTACGTCTCCTGGAAGATTTGGTACGTGCCGATGCCCGCTTCGCGGACGCGGCGGAATCCTCCCACGTCCATCGGCGCGGCGTTGATGTTGACCCGTCTGATCTCGCCGGTGCCGTGACGCGTGGCGTAGACCGTACGAACGCACCGGGCGATGTGCTCTGCGCTGTATCGCGGATGCTCGCCGAACACGAGAATCAGTCGCTTATGCCCTTTGTCCTCCAGGGCCCGCACCTGCCGGCGGATCTCCTCCTCGTCCAGCGTGCGGCGGACCACCTCGCGATTCGATCGCTTGAACGCGCAGTACACACAATCGTTCACGCAATCGTTGCCGATGTAGAGCGGGGCGAACAGCACGATCCGGTTGCCATACACCTCACGCTTGAGACGACGAGCGGCATCGAAGATCAGTGCAACACTCTCCGGATCATCCGCACGCAGCAGAACGGCCGTTTCCTCGACCGTCAGCGCCTCTTTCGCCAGGCTGCGGTCGATGATGGCGCGAACGTGTCCCGTGTCCGGCGACTGGGGGCGGATCAGGTCCTCCAAATCGCGGTCAGAGATGAAGTCAACCGCGTCACGGCTGAGAGTGAGCTGTGGCAGAGTTCCCGTTGTCACTTCCGTCATGCCTTCCGAGACGCCGCGCTCCGGCGGCGCAGGTAGTTGGCTGAATCTCCCCGTCCCCGCCCGATCCGACGGCCCAGGCGGATTATACCGTGCTCGACGCCGCTGAGACACTCGGGCCCCGGTTCCTGAATGCATGCTTTCTCCGGATAGATGTCGTACCGACTGCGATACACCGCGGGCGTCAGATTGGGCATCACCACGTTCCCACCACGCGTCAGCCCGAGTTCCATGCCGTTACGGCGATTCAACGTTGCCAGGGCCGTCGTGGCGGGAATGTTCGCCTCCGGACAGATCAGCCGTGCCAGCGCCATCACCTTGCAGGTCATCTCCTCGTTGTTCGGCACCTGATTGCAGACATGAAACCGGGCTGCATCCTGGCCCAGGGGCGTGGCCGGATGAGGGATGAACGGCCCCACGCCGATCATGTCCAGATCCAGCCGTGCAAACCACTCCAGGTCGTCCGCCAGATCCTCGAACGTCTGGCCCGGAATGCCGATCATGACCCCACTGCCGATCTCATATCCCAGCTCACGCAGCTGCCCCAGCAGGGCGATGCGGTCCGACGGTCGGCCGGAAAGTGACGGGTGGATCACCGGGTACAGGCGGGCGTTTGACGTCTCGAAGCGCAACAGGTAGCGATCGGCACCCGCGGCCCGCCAGGCCGCCAGTTCCTGCTCGCTTCGTTCGCCGAGGCTGAGCGTGACGGCGAGCGACGTGTCCAACTTGATCCGTCGAATGACGTCCGCGACGAAGTCGGTGGTCAGCGCGGGGTCCTCACCCGACTGGAGTACCACGGTGCCATATCCGAAGTCAGCGGCCTGCCTGGCGCAGACGAGAATCTCCTCCGCGCTCATGCGATAGCGGGGCAGGTCGCGGTTGGGGGCTCGCAATCCGCAGTACAGGCAGCAGCGCACACAATGGCTGGAGATTTCAATTAGTCCTCGCAGGTGAACTTCGTCCCCGACGTGCTGACGGCGCACGGCGTCCGCCCGGACCCAGAGCGATCCAAGACGCTCCGGATTCGTTTCCGTAAGCCATTGCAGCAGATCGTTGCGATTCACGAGGATCCGGTGTTCCGAGGCCGTACCGGTCGCAATTCACGTTGCCAGGGGCGGTTCAGGCACGATCCAGGTCCATCTTGCCTGTTTTGTCGCCGTGAAACGTTTCACAGCGTGAAACCATTCACAGTTTATCCTCCGGCGCAGGGGGTGTCAAGTGTCCGGACAGCCATTCGGGGAGAAGGTGCTCAGGCTGGGTACTTGGCACGGAAGGCCTGCCAAGCAGGGCAGGCGCCGGGGTCCACGCAGCAGACATCACGGATGTACTCATAGTACACGTTCGGTGGGTCCCCATGCTCGGCACGGAGCGGGCATTTCAGACTGATGCGGGGGCGTGTCTTGCAGAGTTGCCCCACGATCAGGGACTGGATGTACACTTGGTTCTTGCCGGCCACGCACTTCATGCGGCGGTTCAGCTCGGCCTCGAGTTCGGTGAGGTTGGACTCGGCTTCCTCGGAGGTGATGGGCGGTTGTTGGCCGCGGGCATCCACGTCCGTTTGCAGGGCACGGCTGATCGTCTGCTCGAGTACGGCCGGCTCCACGGGGTACTCGAGGAAGGCGGAGGCCCCGAGCTTCATGACGGCGGGCTGCATCAGGCCGGAGCCGGCCATGCCGATGACGATCGTAGGCAGGGAGACGTGGCTTCGCTTCATGGCACGCAGCAGCTCCAGGCCGTCCTTCTTGTGCACGTCAAGCCCCACGATGACGAGCCGCGGGCGCTGCTTGTTGATGGCACTGATGCCCTTGGAGAGATCGCTGACGGACTGCATCTCATGGTGCGGGGACGCGCCGGCCTCCAGTGCCTTCCGTGCGGAACGATCTCCGTGGATGATCAGGATACGAGCCATGAACATTGCTCCGGGCGAACCGTGTACAGTCGTATCGGGTCGAAGCTGTCGACGCCGCGCCAGCCACCCCGTAGATCCTAGCGCGGCAGCCCGGTGGGATCAAATGGGGCGCGGATGCGTGAGATGGAACGCGGGAAGTCTGCAGGGGGTGCGGATTGCCGGACCGGGGGCCGGGCCGTGTGCTTTGCCCGCCGGGGTTTCGTGGGGTATAAACAGATGGGCAGTACGAGCGACGCCTGAGCCGCGTCGCGGCACGTCCAGTCTTCCGTCGGTGTGCATTGAGCGATGTCGAACGACGACGTGATCATCGTCGCGTGTCCCTCCTGTTCGCAGAAGTACCGCGTGCCGGAGGCGCAGATCGGGCAGCGGGCCGTATGCAAGAAGTGCGGTGAGTCATTTCGCATCGCGGTCGATTCGCCCATTGACGAGGACACGTTGTTCGGCTGGGTGATGGAGGATTCGGACAGCTCCAGTGAAAGCGTCATGGGCAGTTCCTCCATCTTCGGCGCGACGGCCGCGGAGCCGCCGCGGCCGCGGCGAGCCGCGGTGCCGTCGACGCCTCGCATTTACCTGGCCGAGTTGACCGACGAAGGGGCCCATTTCACTTTTCCGGCCTCCGCCCTCACGGACGTGGGTGTGCGTGAGTCCTTTCCGCTGTATTGCGTTCACTGCATGCGTCGGGAGAATCTGAACGTCCAGCTTCTGGTCTGGGCCGATGTCCTCCCGCCGGAGCAGCGTGGAGCGGCCATTCAGGCGGAGCGTGAGACCGTCCGGCCCCTGGCGTACCTGCGTCGGGAGCATGGATCGACATGGGCGGACACGGTTGTCCCGGCGACTCGATTCCCGGCCCCATTTGGCCAGCCATTTGCCTACTTCGTGTGCGGAGAATGCCGGTCTGCGCCGCCGATCGCCTGCCGGGTCACGCGAGAGCAGTCGACCCTGACGTGTCGTGTTGTTCTGGCGAACCTGAGCCTGGCGGTGGATTTCTTCCGCAACAACGGCGGGCGGGATACGCCGCCGTATCGCCGCCTGCTCATGGCGGGCCGGCAGCAGCGGGATCGCCAGTGGACGGCCCTGTCCGTGGACGTGCGGGCGAGCGTGTCGAAGTGGTTTGCCCTGCACGAGGGCGAGCAGTTCCTGGGGTACTTCGCCGATCGAACGGGAGGTCGTCCGGTGACGGGGGACGAGGGGCTCGTGCTGACGGACCGGCGCATCGTGCACAAGTCCGGGCATACGCTTCGCGAGTTCTTCCTGGTTCGCGGCGGCATCCTGGAGGTGCAGGCCGATCCCAAGTGGGCGGTCGTGACCGTGCGGCAGGGCAAGGAGGCGGCAGCCAAGTTGACGGTCGCACCCCTGTATGCGGGCAGCATGGCGAAATCGCTGCAATCCCTTCAGCAGCCCTGGACCATCCGGGCGCACGTGACCGGCGCGGAATCGGGCGGATGATGGCGACGGCGCAACGGTCGGCCCTCTTGCCGCTCTCAGGCGTGATCAGGCCTTGGCCGTGACGCGCTGGCCTTTCTGCATCAACTTGGCGATGGCCAGCGGGATTTTCTCCAGCGGCAGCTGATGGTCAATGCAGCCGGTGGCCATGGCCGCCTTGGGCATGCCATAGACCACGCAGGTTTCCTCGTCCTGGGCGATCGTCCAGCCTCCCGCCCGGCTCATGAATTGGAGCCCGGCCGCGCCGTCGCTGCCCATGCCGGTCAGGATGACGCCCACGGCTCGCGGTCCGCAGGTGCGGGCCGCCGACTCGAACATCACGTCCGCCGACGGCCGATGGCCGGAGACCTTCGGCCCGCTGTCGAGCTGCACCGAGAGATTGATGCCATGGCGTACCAGCTTGAGGTGGGAATGGCCTGGCGCGACGAGAACCGTGCCCGCCTCCGGGACATCGCCGTCTGCCGCCTCGCGCACGTGCATGGCGCACAGGTCGTCGAGGTGTTTGGCGAACGACGGCGTGAATTCCGGCGGCATATGCTGCGTGATGAGAATGGGCGGGAAATCGCTGGGGAACGCAGGGAGCATCTTGGCCAGGGTGGGCGGCCCGCCGCAACTGACACCGACGGCCACCACCCAGCCTCTGGCCTGACTGGGCGGCAGGGACGGTGCGGAGCTGGACGATCGCGTGGTGCGTGCGATGGGCTTGCGCCCCTTCGCACGGTAGGCCCCGACGATTTTCTCATACAGCTCCTTACGGAATTCAGCCTTGGCGGTGATTCCCTTTGTGGGCTTGGAGACGTAGTCGAAGGCGCCGCGTTCCAGGGCATCGAACGTGATCCGGGCGCCTGCCTGGGTCAGCGTGGAGACCATCAGGAAGGACACCGGCACCTTGCCCGCCGCGCGCTCGAGCACCTGGATGCCGTTCATCCGCGGCATTTCCACGTCGAGTGTAACGACGTCCGGGCGCAGTCGGGAGATCATCTGCAGCCCTTCCACGCCGTCGCAAGCCACGCCGACCACCTCGATTTCCGGGTGGCCCGCAAGAGCTGCCTTGATGACGGTCTGCACGAAGTTGCTGTCGTCGACGACGAGCACTCGAATTCTGGGACCGGCCATGATGCAGTCTCTCAGTTGCCGTGCCGGGTCGCGCCGGAAAAGTGCCGTGCGGCTCAGTTACGCTTTATGCTCCGCCGTTGGGCGGAGTCACCGGTCTGCCGACCAAGGCGTCCGTGAACCGCAATCCGACGTAACGGACGGAGCCGTCCCGGCCTTCGTGTCGGACCTCTGCGTTGACTTCAAACCGGGTCTCGCCCAGATCGAATCGCAGTCGCACGACCTCGCCCAGCCGCAGCGGCGGGTCCACGACCAGACGAACGCCGTCCTCCGATACGTCCACGAGCGTGGCCCTTGTCGCGGACCGGTACGTCGCACCGACGGTGACGGGGATGCCGTGCAGGACGGTCTGCCGGCGTTCGAACTGCCGACGTTCCACGCCATCGGGCGGCTCGCCGGTCGTGCGCGCCGTGGCAATACGGCGCTGGATGGCGTCCAGCAGGAGCTTTCCCGTGGCGGTCGTTGTGCGCATGACAGGCTCCTTCCGGTGCCGATGCACCGTCATCTGCGAGCCGACCCAGCCGTGCGGCCACCGCGACCCACATAACAGTTTTCGGTTGGAGAATGCAGTGAAATGAGTGTGCGATTCGCGCAGGCTTCGTTTGCGTACCGACTTGTCGCAATGGTCGGCGCAGGCGGGGACCGATAACCCTCGGATTGCATCGTCAGATCAGGAGTACGACGACACTTCCCGGCCCCAGTTCGACGGCCAGCGACCGCTGGCGGCGTCGTGGTCTCTTCCGTTGCGGGTCCGACTCGAATAGCACTTCGATCGGTGCCCGCCGTGCGGACAGCCCCGAGATGGATGCCCGCCGGGGGGATCGGAAGTCCGTGTTCGCGACAATGATCAAGCGCCGGCGCTTCCGCTCCACGTGAAAGCCGAGGGCCAGAATGAGCTTCCGGTTGGTGCCCACTCTCAGCGGGGTGTAATTCGACGCGGTTGCCAGGTCGGCGGCGAAGCGCTCTCGAACGGCCGCCACATCCGCCAGCAACCGCACCATGCCGGCGCCGCCCGGATTGCCCCAGTGCAGCACGAAACGGTCAAAGAACGCCAGCTTGCCGTAGTACGGATCGTCGGGCTGCAGCGCGTAGCGGGTGCGCGGTCCGGCATCCAGCCCCAGATTCATCGGCTGCCGTTCCAGCACCTCCAGGCCGGAGTTGACGAACGG
>CAZBFW010000205.1:0-7049 GCA_964491135.1 uncultured Phycisphaeraceae bacterium
AGATGGAATCTCGTGACTGGAGTTCAGACGTGTGCTCTTCCGATCTGGAACCTCCCGAAGTCAGTCCGGAGCCGCGCTGAGCCGGCTGGGTGCCGGTGCGGCGAAGCCCGGATGCCTGCCGCCGCGGCAGGTAATCCCGGTTTTGCTGTGATTTCATCGAGGCTTCATGTAGGCGGGGATAAAAAACGTGGACGGCAGCCGAGTCGCTCGGCGGGAGACAGAAGAACTTCCGAGCACAGCGGATCGGCTTGCCGGCCCCGAAACCGTCCGACCGGTTGACTCCGCGGGCAGACCTGGGAGCCCGACACGCCCCGTGCCACCGAGTGTCCATCCGGGCACGGGACCGCCCTGATTCAGCCGAAGGGATGGCCGACGTTCGTGCCGCCTTCGCGCGGCCTGACAGTCACTAGACGTATGCAACCTGTTGGGGAGGGTCTTCGTCCATGAACACCACCGTTGTGAAGCATTTGTTCGTCTGGGCGGCGGTTTCCACCGTGACCGTTGCGCTTCAACTTGCCTGCAGCGGGACGGCCGTGGTTCCCTCCGGTTCCAACCCGAGTAATTCCAACGGCAACGCCCAGGCCGGGACGGTTCCGCTGTCCGAAGACGGACGGCCCGTCGGCTGGGCGGAGTCCACGCACAGCAGCAAGGCGTCACCCGATTACGACGTCGTCTTTCCACAGGGCAAGGTCCTGCGGCTTGACATCACGATCGCATCGGCCGACTGGCAGGCCATGCTGGACGACATGACCGGCCTGTACGGTGAGTTCGGCCGGGGAGAGGGCGGCGGGGGTGGAGGCGGAGCCCCGACGGACGATCCCGGCAACCCGTCCTCCGAACGGCTCGCCGCGTGCGATGGGCTGCAGGAAGGCAGCGTCTGTACGGTCGCCTTCGGCGGCGAAACGGCGGAGGGCACGTGCGTGGCCGGCCCGGACGGCCAATTGGCGTGTCGCTCGCAGATGGATCGCCCGGAACCCCCCACGGACCCGGAAAACCCCGGCGGCGACGGCGCCCTTCCGCCCGAGATGCTGGATGTGTGCGAAGGGTCGGAGGAAGGTGATTCCTGCAGCCTGTCGTTTGGCGGCATGACCGTGGCCGGAACGTGCACCGCGGCCGCGGACGGTCTGCTCGTGTGTCAGCCGGAGGGCATGCCGGGGCCGGGCGGCGGTGATCTCCCGGAAAACGGCGAGTTCCCCGGAGGCGGCGGGATGCCGCAGTCCACCGATGAGAACCCGATCTACGTGCCATGCACCCTCGTGTTCGAGGGCGAGACCTGGTGGTACGTCGGAATTCGCTTCAAAGGGCAATCGTCGTTGATGAGCACGTGGAGCGCGGGAATCTACAAGCTCCCGTTCCGGCTCGATCTCGACCAGTTCGAGGACGACCATCCGGAAGTGGACAACCAGCGCTTTTTCGGATTCAAGGAGCTGTCGCTCGCCAGCAACTGGTCGGACAACTCGCTGCTGCGCGAGAAGGTCGCACACGACATCTTCCGCGAGGCGGGCGTTCCGGCCCCCCACACGGTCTTCTGCCGCCTGTATATCGACCACGGCGAGGGCCCCACGTATTTCGGGCTCTATGCACTCACGGAAATCCCCGGCGACCCGATGCTCGAAACGCAGTTCGGCGACGACTCCGGCAACCTGTACAAGCCCACCTCCAACTGGGTCACGTTCAACGAGGAGGATTTCGACAAGGAGACGAACGAGGACGAGGCGGATTTCAGCGACGTGCAGGCTGCGATTGCCGCGCTGCACGCCGACCGCTCCGACGCCGCCGCGTGGCGCGCGGGCCTGGAGGCCGTCTTCGACGTCGACGGGTTCCTGCATTGGCTGGCCGTCAACACGGTCATCCAGAACTGGGACACGTACGGCAACATGGCCCAGAACTACTATCTGTACGCGAATCCGAGCGATGACGGTCGTCTGACCTGGATCCCGTGGGACAACAATATGGCACTCTGGTCCGGCGGCGGCATGGGCGGCGGGAATGACTCCGTCGGTACCAACGGCGTCGAGGACCCGCCGGGCGGCGGAGCGATGGGCGGGGCCCTGTCGCTCTCGCTCGACGAGGTCGGCGAGAACTGGCCGCTCATCCGCTACCTGGCCGATGACCCGGAATACTGGAGCGTTTACGTCTCCTACGTGCGCCAGACCGTCGAAACGGCATTTGCGGTCGCGCCGACCCGGGCCCGGTACCAGGCCGAGCACGATCGGATCGCACCGTACGTCGTCGGCGAGGAGGGGGAGCAACCGGGGTACACGTTCCTCTCGAACCCGCAGGAATTCGCGGACGGGCTTCAGTATCTGCTGGAGCACGTGCAGCAGCGGCAGGATGCGGCCATCGATTTTCTGACTGCGCAGCCATGATCCGATCGAGGTACGAGCTGAAATACCGGATCACGGAGGCCCAGTCCGTCATGATTGCCGAGCACATCCGGCCGTACATGCGCCCGGATCGTCATTCGGCCACCGGGGAGTACTCCCTGGTCAGCCTGTACCTGGACTCGGCCGACCTGCGGCTGTACCGGGAATCGCTGTGCCAGGTCAAGAACCGCTACAAGCTTCGCATCCGCAGCTACAGTAACGACCCGGACGCGCCGTGCTTCTTTGAGATCAAGCGGCGGATCAACCGCGTCGGGGTCAAGAGCCGGGCCCGCGTGCCCCGCGAGACGGTCGTGCCTCTGCTGGCAGACGCCATCCGGCCGTGCCGGGTGGGCTGCAGGGAGCCCGATGTCCTGGAGCAGTTCCTGTATTACCGGCAACTCCTTCACGCCGCACCGGTCGTGGAGCTTCGCTATCTTCGGGAGGCATTCGAAAGTCGGTTCGACGACGACGTGCGAGTGACGTTCGATCGTCACCTGCATTGCAGGGTGACACACACGCCCGAGCTGAGCCACAACGGCTGCGGATGGCATCAACCACCCGGACGCGGAGTGGTGCTGGAGGTCAAGTTCACGCACGGCTATCCGCTTTGGATCAGCCGCATGCTTCATGCATTCGGACTCCGACTGGGCTCCAATTCGAAGTACACGCGCGCCATCCGGCACGAGATGCGGTTTGGGGGCCGGGTTGGACCGGAAGGGTTTCATGAAAGACATGCCACGTCATGCTGACGGCCGCCCCGTCCACCGAAGCACGATCCATCCGAAGGGGAGAATCTCATGGACCCTCTGTGGCGTTTTCTGGACGGCGGCCTGACCGGCAACGGCGCCTTCACCCCGCAAAGCACGGTCCTCTCGCTGCTGATCGCGTTTGTGCTGGGGCAGTTGCTGGCGTGGGTCTACTACGCCACGCACACCGGCCTGTCGTACTCGCGCTCGTTCGTGCAGTCGCTGATCCTGATGGTGGTGGTTGTCGCGCTGGTCATGGCCGTCATCGGCAACAGCATTGTCACGGCGTTCGGCCTGATGGGCGCCTTGGCGCTCGTGCGGTTTCGGAACGTCATCAAGGACACGCGTGACATCGCGTTCGTCTTCTGCGCCCTGGTCATCGGGATGGCGTCCGGCTCGCAGCGGTATGCGGTGGCCGTCGTGGGGACCGTGGCTCTGGGCGCCATCGCGGTCTACCTTCACCTGACCGCGTTCGGCTCGCACGGCTCTTACAACGCGTTCCTGCGATTCCGCCTGGCGGACGCTCTCGGGCCGGATCATCCCGTGCCGGCCGTGCTCAAGCGATTCTGCGGGGCCTACGCCCTGATTTCCGTTCAGGACGGCGATCGGCCCGGGACGGCCGAATGCGCCTATCAGCTCGTGCTGCGGGACAGCCGCCGCAACGAGGCCCTGCTCGCGGAACTGGGCCGGATTGCCGGAGTCACCGACATCAACCTGACAATGCAGGAGGAACTCCTCGAGGTCTAGCGAACATGGCCCAATCATACACATGGCAGGATCGCGCACTGTGGCGCTGGCGGCGACATGCGGCACCGGTTGCGGTTTGGCTGCTGGCGGTCGCAGCGGTCGGAGGCCTGCTCGCACACCGGTCGTCGAACGGCGAACTCCGGGGCATCGCGGATGCCCGGCCGCGAGCCGTTTCCGCTCGCACCGACGGCCGGCTGCGACTCGTCCCGATCGCGCTGTTTGAGCCCGTCAAGGAAGGGCAGACCCTGGCCGTGCTCGAGGATGATCGCATCCAGGCGTCGCTGGCCACCGCGGCCGCCGAGGCGGCCCGCCTGCGCGCGGAACTGACGGCCGCAGAGGATCGCCTCATTGTCGAGGCGGCCGCCCAGGAGGCCGACCGGATGGCGCGAACCCGGCAATATGCGCTCGACGTCGAGAGCAACCGGCTGCGCGAGATCGAGCTCCAGGTGACCATTCAGACGGATCGCGTTCGGCTCGAGTACCTTCGACTGCAGAAGGACCTGCTGAACAGGCTCCGCGAGGAGCGGGCCGTGTCGGAGCTTCGCTTCCAGTCGGCCCAGGCAGAGCACCAGGCGCTGGAGACGGGCATCGGCGAGAATGAGAAGGCCCTGACCCAGGTCCGGCAGGACCTCGATGAGGCCCGCCGACGGCAGGATGCCTTCGCCCGGCACCAGGCGGAGCCCCCGGCGATTGCCAAGGCCCTCCAACCGCTGCGGGCCGCGGTAAGCGTGCAGGAACGGCGGATCGCCGAACTGGCCGTCGAGCAGGCGCTGCTGGTGATCCGAAGCCCCGTGGACGGCGTCGTCAGTCAGATTCTGCGGGGTGCGGGCGAGTCCGTGCGGACCGGAGAGCCGATCCTGATGGTCGCGGCCGCGCAGCCGTCGGCCGTCATCGCGTACGCGAACGCGGCGCAGAGGGACCGGTTCGAGGCCGGCTTGCCGGTGCGGCTGGCCGTCGTCCGCGACGGCATCGCCGGACGATCCGCCAACTCGCATGTCCTGGCGGTGGGGCCGGCGGCCGAGGAGATCCCCGCCCGCCTGTGGCGCAGTCCGACAGCGCCCGAATGGGGTTGGCCGATTCTGATCGCCGTTCCGCCGAGTCTGGAGATTGCCTGCGGAGAGGTCATCGGGGTCTCCCGGCCATGAGCACGGTTGACGAGTTCAGAATCGTGCACCGCCCAAGGCGCCTCGCGAACGGCGTGTGGCGCTGCTCGCTGCTCGTCCTGGCGGCAGCGGCGGGTTGCACCGTCGGTCCGGACTACCGGCCGCCGGAAGATCGCTTGCCGGAGCGATGGAGCGGGTCCGACTGCGGGATCACCACGACTCGTCCCGCGGAGGTCGCCCGGTGGTGGACCGTATTCGGCGACCCCACCCTGAACCGCCTGATCGAGCGGGCAGTGCGGTCGAATCTCGATCTGCGCATGGCGGCCGCGCGCCTTCGCGAAGCGCGTGCCCAGCGGGCCATCGCAGCCGCCGATCGGTGGCCGCAGGTGGGAATGGCCGGCTTCTTTGCCTACGAAGGGGAAAGTCCTAACCGCAGACGTGACAAGGGCACGGACTCGCGGGGGCGCCGGTTCCGCGACACGGTGGTGCAGGAGACGGCCAAGAGCGTCGTGGGCGGCTCGCTGGATCCGTCGAGTCTGGTCCAAGACGTTGCAGGGGAGATGCTCTCGGACGCCCTGACCCAACGGCGTGAGAGGCAGCGCCCGCGGGACCAGGGCCTGTTCGAGTTCGGCTTTGACGCAAGCTGGGAGCTCGACGTGTTCGGCGGCATCCGCCGCAGTGTGGAGGCCGCCGAGGCCGAAGCCGACGCCGCCGGCGATGACTATCGCGACGTTCTCGTGATTCTTCTGGCCGAGGTGGCACGCAATTACGCCGAGGCCCGGGGTTTTCAGCAGCAACTGGTGATCGCGCGGAACAACATCGAGACGCAGCAGGAATCGCTTCGCCTGGCTCGTTCCCTCTGCGACGCCGGGGTGGGCGACGAGTTGGACGTCGCCCAGGCGCAGGCGCAGCTCGCCTCGACCCAATCCCGAGTCTCGGTCCTGGAAACGTCGTTCCGGCACTCGGTCCACTGGCTCAGTCTGCTCCTCGCGGAGCTTCCGGACGCCACGTTGGCGGAGCTGGCCGACGAGGCTCCGTTTCCGTCCGCGCCTCTGGAAATCCCGCTCGGGCTGCCGTCCGACCTGCTCCGTCGCCGGCCCGACATCCGCCGTAGCGAGCGCCTGCTGGCGGCCGCCACGGCGCGCGTCGGAATCGCAACCGCAGAGCTGTTCCCCAAGTTCTCCCTCGACGGTTCTCTGGGATTGCAGTCATTTGACGTGCGGCGTCTTCTGGACGGCCGGAGCCTGTTCTGGTCGGTGGGGCCCGGTGTGAACTGGCCGATCCTGGACGGCGGCCGAATCCGGGCCGACATCGAGGTGCAGGATGCGCTCCGGCAGCAGGCGCTCGCCCAATACGAGTTTGCCGTTCTGAACGCGGTGAAGGAGGTCGAGGACGCCCTCGTCTCCTATCAGAACGAGCACGTGCGCTACCGTCACCTTGCGGACGCCGTGGACGCCAACCGCCGGGCCGTATCTCTGGCCCGCGCCCAGTACAACGAAGGCGTCGCCGATTTCCTGGTCGTTCTGGATTCCCAGCGTTCACTCTACGCGGCCCAGGCGGAACTGGTGGAAAGCCGGACGAACACGACGCTGCACGCCATCGCCGTCTTCAAAGCGCTCGGCGGCGGCTGGGCACTACCGGTGTCATCGCCGGGCGCCCCTGCGACGATGCGGTCGCCGGCCACCGCTGCCGAGGACGCGAGCACCACCCCTTCCGACATCCGTGGCGACGGCGGTGCACATTCCCCTGCTGGAACAACGTCGCCGCGCCGATACAATAAGACGTCGATTCGACGCTGAGAAAGACCCCGCAGGGAAAGGCGAAACCGAGCAGCCACTCATGCAAACCGCCCTCGCCGACGCAATCAACATGCCGCTCGTTGCGGGTCTGGGGCTTATCACGATTGGGCCCCTGACCCTGCTTGTAACCGTCATCGAGTCACTCGTCTTTCGGTTCCATCTGAAGACCCGCTTCCGCAGCGTCATCAAATGGGTCCTCATCGCCAATATCATCTCGACACTGGCGGGCGGGTTGCTCCTGATGTTCCAGGACCTGATCATCTATGGCACAGGCATCCAGGAGTCGAT
>CAZBFW010000206.1:0-7041 GCA_964491135.1 uncultured Phycisphaeraceae bacterium
AGGCAAGCGCAGGCGGGAGTCGAGTACAACCCGGGTCGCAATCCGGCGGACCGGCACTTCGCGAGCGGTCAGCATGGGATCGTCGGCCAGCGCGGTGCCGGAGCCGATGAGGATGGCATCCACGCGCGCACGCAGTTGGTGGACGCGGCGGCGCGAAGCCTCGCACGAGATCCACTTCGACTGGCCGGTGCGCGTGGCGATTCGGCCATCGAGGCTCTGGGCCCATTTCAGGATGACGTAGGGCAGGCCGGTCTCGATGCGCGTGCAGAACGGCCGGTTCACGGACCGGGCCTCGTCTTCCAGCAGACCGACATCAACCTGCACGCCGGCCTTGCGCAGTCGGCGGATGCCCCGGCCGCGGACCAACGGGTTCGGGTCCACCATGGCGGCCACCACTCGCGACACGCCGGCTTGCAGCAGCGCATCCGTGCAGGGCGGCGTTTTCCCGTGGTGGCAGCAGGGTTCGAGAGTGACGTAGGCTGTCGCTCCGCGGGCGCGAGCGCCTGCGCGGCGCAGGGCCTCGACCTCGGCGTGGGGGCCGCCGAACCGGCGGTGCCAGCCCTCGCCCACGATCCGCCCGGCTCGCACGAGCACGCAGCCGACCATGGGGTTGGGCTCCACCCGCCCCTGGCCGCGCTTGGCGAGCTGAAGGGCGCGGGCCGTCATGCGGCGATCGAGTTCGGGGTCCGTCTTCGGCATGCCGGGAGTATAGTCGCGAATGACCGGCTGGAAAGCCGGTGCAGAGCTAGAGAACTGGAAGCGAGAGACTGGAAACTAGAAGACCGGCTGGAAAGCCGGTCCCACAAAGATAAGCCGGTCCCACAAAGATAAGCCGGTCCCACAAACGCTGGAGAACTGGAAGCGAGAGACTGGAGACTGGAAGACCGGAAGAGCGGCCGGGTTCCGGCGCGGCGGGATGCCCTTCTCCCACAGCCTACAGCCTATAGTCTGCAGCCCACAGCCTCCCGAGACCGGCTGGAAAGCCGGTCCCACAGAGATAAGCCGGTCCCACAAAGACAAGCCGGTCCCACAAAGACAAGCCGGTCCCACGCGGGAAAGTCGGTGCCCGAGATGCGGCTTCTGTCAACCGCTCGTTTGAGACTCCGGCGTTTCCTCCAGGGGTCCGAGGTCTGAGGCGGCGCAGTTCTCGTGCACCTGCTGAGGGGTCTTGCCGCCGGGGATGGCCGTCTGGCAGGCCGGATGCGTCAGGCAGAACCGCAGCGCCACCTGTGTCATTGTCTGCTCGGGGTATCGGTCGAAGAGCGGTTGCAGCCGCTCCAGGCGAGCCAGGTACTGGTCCAGCTTCTCCGGCGAGAGTGAGAACGTGCGATGGTCGTCCTCGGTGAACCGGCTGTCGCGTGTAAACTTGCCCGTGAGCAGTCCGAACAGGATGGGGATGCGCACGATCACGCCGATGCCGTACTGCCGGGCCTTGGGGAACAGCACTTCTTCCGCTTCGCGTTCCAGCAGGTTGTACCGAACCTGGATGCAGTCGATCAGCGCGTGGTGCCGGTCCAGCAGGTGGGCCTGCTCCGTTTCCTTGAAGGACTGGACGCTCCAGCCGGCGTGTCGGATCTTGCCCTGCCGCTTGAGGGTTTCCAGGGCATCCCACGGGTCGTCCTTCTCCAGGTTGGCCAGGTCGCCGCTGTGAAGCTGCAGAATGTCCAGCGCGTCGACCTTCAGCCGCCGGATGCTTTGTTCGGCGGCGAAGATGATGTAGTCCTTCGTGTACGTCTGCCGGATCGGGCCGAAGCCCTTGTCGTCGTCGGCCGTGGCGTGGTAGAAGTCGTTGCCCGCCTTGGTGGCGATGATCACCTCGCCCCTGGTCCGCTGCGCGAACACCTGGGCGATCAGCTCCTCCGAATGCCCGAATCCGTACACGTCGGCGGTGTCGAGCAGTGTCACCCCGGCGTCGAGCGCGGCGTGGAGGGCCTGCCGGGAGACGTCGTCGTCGGTCTTGCCCCAGTTCATTCCGCCGATCGCCCAGGCCCCGAACCCGATGGTGGACACCCGCGGCCCCCGCGCCCCCAGTTGCCTGTACTGCATGAGTCTTCTCCTTCCGAGCCGCCGCCCCTCCGGATTGTCGCCGCTGGACGGCCGAAGGGGAAGGAAGCAGAGGACGGAAATGAGCAAGGCAGGCACGGAGGCACAGCGCGGGCTGCGCCCGCAACCCCAGGGACGAAGGGACGGAGGAGAAAGGACCTGCGTCGGTGCGGGCGGGAGCATTTGTGCAGGACGCAAACAATTCGGACGGCTGTAGTACGAAGGGGCGCCGGCACACGAAGGGGAGGACGGCGAGCGGGAGCCGGCGGCGTCGCGTGATGTAGGAGCGGCGGATGACCGTCTTCTCTGGGGCTCACCGGGTTCCGCCGTCTGGAATGCCTCGTTGTCTGCAGCGGCGGCGCGTTCGTTCTCGAGAGATGCGCACGAATGATGGCTGTGGCCGGGCGGCTGATGCGGAGCGGACGCAGGAGAAGTCATTCCACTGCGACTGAAAGCGCCGTTCTGCGATTCCAATTGAAGCCGCACAACACAACATGCCCCGGAGTGCGGCCGGATCCAGAGGAAACAAGCAACGAAGCAGATCGTGCCTGCGCTCTGGTTGGCGAAGTTGGAGCCGGTGAAGAAACTCACGATTCCAGAAGCCCCCTGCACGATTGGCGTGATTGACGATGCTTCCTACTCGTAGTAGAGGAGGTACGCCGACGTCGCGCCACCGCGCGTACACGGCCACTTTATCATACGCTCCTGCATGGCATGTATTCGCGCCGCGTCTTGACGCAGGCGCACGGGCTCTGCAGAATAGTCGCGTCCACAAGCTTTCCACTTCCACAGGACGGAACGCAAACTGAGTATTGTGCCGCGGCCGGCCACTGGGGAGATAGTGAGAAAGGAGCAGCGTATGGCGTAATGGCGGATGGTGTCTGCTCGGCACGCCGGCCGGAATCACCTCAGCCGTTGCCATCGTTCATCTTTTCATTGGGCGGTGTGTGGTTGAGTTTCTGCGAAGCGGGTTGCGGCTGGGGCGTGCCCGAGCGAAGCGCGGTTCAGAGGCGACCTGATGGCGTATGGTGATGCCCGGTACCATGACGAACCGCCCCTGCAGCAGATGCAGAAAAACAGGCGATGGACGACAGTCAGTTCCCACACCCAGCAGAGCGCACGTCGAACCGCAGATCAAGCAGAGTCGATCCGGAATCGGAAAACCCATGTAGCAGTTTGGCAAGTCCCTGTTGTCAACAACTGTCAGGCTGGAGCACGTCAAATGAAAACCTACCTTCGTTCATCATTCCGTCGAGAGCGTGGGAATATGACCCCTCGCCCGCGCTATCGGGCGTTCTCGTCGGGCATTCTGGGGTTGACCATGATTCTGGTTATGGCATTGCCCGCGTACGCGGTGCATAGTCCCAAGGAGTGGTACGACACCTCCATGCTGGACGACGCGGACGGCGACAAGATCGAAGACATGATCCAAACATTCAGGGCAGATGAGCCTCTGGATGCATTCATCTGTTTCCTCGACGATTGCCGGCCCCCGAATCGGCTGGCTGACCTCGGTTGCCTGGGCACAGTCGGCTACGCATCCACGGTGGTGGCGAGCGTGCAGGTTCGAGGGATCACGCCCGACAAGCTCGCGATCATCGCGCAATGGCCCGAGGTCGGCTACATCCACCTCGACCACGTCGTGGAACCGCAAATGACCACGGCCGGCCAAGCCCTGAAGGCCCATGCCTCCGTCCTGTACAGCCCCAACACCGCGGAAGACCAGGGCTACAACGGCGCGGGCGTCACCATCGCCGTTCTGGATACCGGTGTGGACGACCCCGGCGGCGCAGGCATCACCCATAACCACTTACCGGCCGCAGTCGGCGCTCCCGGCGTCGCCGGGCTGTACATCAACGCCAACAACAACCTCGCTTTCGGGAACCCTGACGACCAGCAGGGCCACGGCACGGCGGTGGCCGGTTGCGCTCTGGGGCGGGGTGACGCCTTCGGCAACTATCGCGGAATCGCTCCCGCGGCGGATCTCTTCGACTGCCGGATCACCCCACCCGGTGCGTCCGGTTCCACCGCCGAGAGCAACATCCAGCAGGCCGTGGACTGGCTGACATGGAACCACAATCTCGTCGTGCCGCCGGTCGCCGTGGCGAACCTCTCGTTCGGCAGCTACTGCCAGTCGTCCTACACGGCCCTGACCGCCTCCATCGACGCCCTGGCCAACAGCGGCGTGGTGATCTGCGTATCGGCCGGAAACAACGACGCCTGCGCCGGATTCCCCGCTGCCTGCAACGGCGCCCCCAACGGCATGGGGTCGATCGCCATCGCCTCGCGGGCCATCACCGTCGCCGCCGCCACCCATTCCGGCACGGTGAACCGTGTTGATGACGCCATCGCCAACTACTCGCGTGTCGGACCCGGCCTGGGCCCTGTGGCCAAGCCCGACATTGCCGCGTACGGCAATCAATGCACGGCCGCCTGTCCCACGGGTTGCGTTCCCAACACGAGCACCAACGACATCTTCGCCCCCAAGTTCAACACGACCCTCGTCTACACCACGTTTGGCGGCACCTCCGCGGCCAGCCCCATGGTGGCCGGGGCGGCCGCCCTCGTGCTGCAGATGAATCCGGCCATGACCGTGGCGGCGGTGAAGAAACTGCTGATGGACAACGCGCAGGATTTTGGCGCCGTTGGATGGGATACGACCTGGGGCGCCGGCCTGATGGACCTGGGCCCCATCTTCGTGGCCCCGCCTGCGTGCGACCTTGCGGTCACGGGCGTGTCGTACACGCCTGTGCCGCCGGTGTGCAAGCAACCCGTGACCGTGACCGTGACCGTGACCAACGTCGGCGCCACTCCCGTCACCAACTTCTCCGTGGACTTCCAGCGCTGGTATTTCGGCCCCAACAACGCCCCTGCCCAGCGTTTCCAGATTGTCCCGGCACCGGTGAACAACGCGGCCGGAGCGCTGGCCGTCGGCGCATCTCGGCAATTCACCACAGTCTGGACACCGGGAGTCTCTGACAGCCTGCCGCTGAGTGCACACACCTGCTTCTGGGGCATCGTCAACGCGTCCTGCGACACCAACGCAGGCAACAACGAGATGAACGTCAACGCCGACATCGTGGGCGTCAAGAACTACGCCTGCAAGAAGGGCGGCGGAAGCCAGATCACCGGTCGCGACGATGAGATCGTCGAGTTCAAGTTCCGCATCGGCCATGACCAGGCCGAAGCGGCCGAAGAAATCATCTGCCTGGCAAATCCCGATCCGGAGAACTGGTACGCCGAGCTTGAACTGGGTGAGCAGGTTTCGACGGACTGCGTGTACGCCTACATTGACAACCAGGAATGCGCCGTCTGGGGCACCTTACGGGCCTGGCGGATGACTCCCTGGGCCGGCGACATTGTCGAACTCTACGTCCACGCCATGCTCTGGGGCGCCTATCCCGCGGGCGACATGTACCTGACGGTCGATGTCAGCGAACAAGCCGAGGCCTGCTGCCTGCCCGATGGCACCTGCGAGGAGGTCCCGCCGGCCGATTGTCCCTGGTACGGCGGCTTCGTGGTCTACGGAACAGGCTGCCTCGGCGATGCCAACGCCAACGGCACCGACGATGCCTGCGAACAGCCATCCTACTGTGGTGATGGCATCTGCGACCCCGACGAAGAACCGTGCAATTGCCCCGCCTGACCTGCACCAACGGCTGGGACGACGACGGTGATCTGCGGGCCGATTGCGACGATCTCGACTGCATCACCGATCCCGCCTGCATACCCCGCGAAGCCTGTTGCCTGGCCGATGGCACCTGCGTCGACCAGACGCTCCTGGAGTGTTTCTGCGCGTATGGCGTCGCACTGGGCTCCGGTACGGACTGTACCGCGGTCGAGTGCCCCCAGCCGGGTGAGGAAGCGTGCTGCTTCCCGGATGATACCTGCGACAACATGCTGCCGGGCGACTGCGTCGCCGCCGGCGGCGTCCCCCAAGGCGCGGGGACCCAATGTGCAACGCACCAGTGCCCGGATGGCGACTTCGATCAGGATGGCGACGTGGACTTGATCGATTTCACGGAGTTCCAGATCTGCTTTGGAGGGGCCACCTTGATCCCTCCGTGCAACCTTGGCGATTTCGACGCCAACCAGATGATCGACTTGCTCGATTACGGGCGGTTTGAATCGCGGTTGACCGGGCCGTCGGATTGCCTTCAATAGACAGCCAGCGTCGACCGCAGAGATCGCGCCCCGCCGGATCGCAGGCCGGCGGGGCGTTTTTGCAGGGGGGGGCCGCGCCTTAGCTATGCGTGCGGTCTGTTCGCCACGCGGCCGTCGACTCGGACGGACAAGGCGAGACGGGTCGCAGTGGTGGAACCGATGGCACCAGTGATCGAAACGCAAGAGGCAGAAGAGAAGGTACGGGAGCACGCGGCACGACCGGGACAGGCTCCGAGAGGGGCGGGGGCAGGCAAAAAACAAAAAGCAAAGATCAGCGGAAAGGCACGGAGGGACGGGGGCACGAAGGGACGGAGGGGGCGGAGGAAACGCAAGAACCTCGAAACGCACAAAAGCAAAAACGTAAAGACGCAGAAATCAGAAGAGGAGACACGGAGTGGGGCCGAGATGGGGATCTCGGGGGAGCAGTGAGAAGGCACCGAGGCACGAAGGCACGAGGGCGCGGAGTGGGACCGAGATGGGAATCACGGTCCAGCGGGAGATGGGAATCACGGTCCAGCGGGAGGTGGGAATCACGGTCCAGCGGGACAAGGGCCGAGATGGGAATCTCGGCCAAGCGAACGGGGATGGGTCAGGCGGTGTTTTCAGAGCGGCAATGATCGGGCCCGCCTGGTTCCCGTCTCCAGTCTCCGGTTTCCAGTTCTCTGATGCGGGGGCGGAAGCGGTTCACCGCGGCTCACAGGCCGCGTTCGACGAGCAGCCGGGCGTAGCGTTCCAGCGCGTCGTAGTAGCCGCGGATGCTGGGGATGAAGTGCCGCTCGCGCGGGGCGTGCGGGCCGATGCCGGTCTGGCCCCAGATCACCGCCTGGCCCTGCG
>CAZBFW010000207.1:0-7041 GCA_964491135.1 uncultured Phycisphaeraceae bacterium
ACTCTTTCCCTACACGACGCTCTTCCGATCTTGCTCCTGGTTGCGATGGGCTGGCTGTTCGGAGCGGCACTTTCCGCTCTGCCGTTCCGGATGTGGGCGGCCGGCGCGCGGAGCGTGCCGGAAGACCACGCATTCCACCATTACATTGACTGCTACTTCGAGGCCATGAGCGGCCTGACCACGACCGGGGCCACCGTTCTCGCGAAAGTGGGCTCGGTACCGGACAGCCTGCTGCTTTGGCGAGCGACCACGCACTGGCTCGGCGGACTGGGCATCATCGTGCTGTTCGTGGCTGTGCTGCCGTCGCTGGGGGTCGGCGGCAAACGGGTGTTCCGGATCGAGACGCCGGGACCCACGCCGGAAGGGGTCCGGCCGAAGATCCAGGAGACGGCCCGGGTGCTCTGGCTGATCTACGTCGGTCTGTCACTCGCAGAGATCCTGGCCCTCCGGGTGCTCGGGATGACCTGGTTCGAATCCGTATGCCACAGCTTCGCCACCATGGCCACGGGTGGGTTCAGCACACGCGACGCGAGTGTGGCAGCATTTGACACTGCAGCGATCGACGCCGTGTTCATCCTGTTCATGCTGCTTGCCGGCGTGAACTTCGGCGTGTACTACCAGGTGATTCGGGGACGCTGGCGCACGGCATACCGAGACCCGGAGTTGCGGGTCTACCTGGGCGTCATTCTCCTTGGCTTCTTCGTGGTGGCGGTGCCCCTGCTGACCCATGTGATGCACACCACCACCGGCGATCGGCTCGACCCTTCGTGGCAGACCGCGCTGCGATACGGGCTGTTCCAGACTGTGTCCGTCCAGACGACCACCGGATTCTGCACGGCCGATTTCAACCAGTGGCCCGCGGTGTGCCGAACCATGCTGGTGCTGCTGATGTTTGTCGGGGCCTCGGCCGGCTCGACGGGCGGCGGCGTGAAGATCGTCCGTTGCATGATTGTGGCCAAGGTGTTGTGGGCGGAGATCGAGCGTGTATTCCGGCCCAACGTGGTGCGAGTGGTGCGGATCGGCCCGGTTGCGGTGGACCCGGAATTGCGGCTGGCCACGCTGGCGTACGTTCTGATCGTGTTCCTGCTGTTTGCGGCAGGCGGCATTGCCCTGCTGTTGCTCGAGGAGGGAAGGGGCATCGACGTCGTAACTGCCTTGACGGCTTCGGCGGCCACCCTCAACAACATTGGCCCGGGACTGGGACTCGTCGGCGCCACGGGCAATTACGCGTGGTTCAGCGAAGCCGGCAAGGTCGTCATGAGCCTTTTGATGGTCCTGGGCCGGCTCGAGGTGTTCGCGATTGCGGTGCTGTTTGTGCCGCGATTCTGGGTGCGGGAATGAGCCGGCGGAACAGGGCAGCCCCGGGGCGCCGCGGTTGCCTTCCCGTGCAGAGACCGCCACAATACGCTGATTCGGTCGGGCCCGGGAATACAGAACCTCATGGAAAGGATCCCAGGAATGGCCCTCCTGAACGGATACCGGGGCCTCGTGTTCGGTGTCGCGAACGAGCGGAGCATCGCCTGGCACGTGGCCAGACACCTGATGGCGGAGGGCGCCGTCTGCGGGTTCGCCCACCTGCCCGGTGAGAAGATGGAGCGCCGCGTTCGCAAGACGCTCGAGGGCGGGAACGTGCGGGATGCGTGGCTCTGTCCCTGCGACGCAAGCAAAGACGAGGACCTGGACCGCGTGTTCGACGAGGCAGGACGCCATTTCCAGACGATTCAGTTCCTGATTCACTCCATTGCGTTTGCGGACCGCGAGTACCTGCGGATCGGCAACTTCACGCAGACTCCGCGGCAGGTGTTCACGCAGGCGTGCGACATCTCCGCGTACACGCTGCTGGCGATGGCCGGCCGCGCCCGTACGCTGATGCCTGACGGCGGGTCCATCGTGGCCATGAGCTACTACGGCTCCGAAAAGGTCATCCCCGGCTACAACGTCATGGGCGTGGCCAAGGCGGCTCTGGAAGCCACCGCCCGCTACCTGGCGTTTGAGCTGGGTGAGCACCGCATCCGCGTGAACACGATCAGCCCGGGGCCGATCCGCACGCTGTCGGCCATGGCCGTCGGGGGCATCGACGAGATGTTCGAGTGGGTGGAGAAGAAGGCCCCGCTGCGGCGCAACGTGGACGCCGCGGAAGTGGGCAAGGCGGCCGTCTATTTGGTGAGCGACTTGTCCAGCGGCGTGACCGGCGAGAACATCTACGTGGACGCGGGATTCAACACGGTGGGGTTGTAGGGGGAGCACGGGACCAGCGATCGAGGGGCGAAGGGACCCGGGAGGCGGTTATGTCGGTGTTGCTTGAGTTTTCCATGACGCCGCTGGACAAGGGCGAGTCGGTCAGCGAGTACGTCGCCCGCAGCCTGGACATCATCGACCGCAGCGGGCTGCCCTATCGGCTGAACCCCATGGGCACCGTGCTCGAAGGCGAGTGGGACGAATGCCTGGCCGTCGTGACGGAGTGCTACCGCCGCATGTCTCAGGATTGCAGGCGCATTTCCTGTTCCATCAAGATCGATGCCCGCCAGGGTCCCTCCGGCCGCCTGGATGCGAAGATCGAAAGCATCCAGACGAAGCTCGGCCGCCCGGTGCGGCATTAGTCGTGTGCCCTGCGGTGCGCCACGGCGCCTTGCGCAGTGCCTCCTCTTCTTCGTGTGCCACGGCCCTCTCCGCGGTTTTCGCTTGATCCCACGGATGCTCTGTGGTATGGTCTAGCTACAAGCATCTGGCTCAGTGGCATAAGCAGGTTCTCCCAAGGAGGGGGTCCTGTCCTTTCTGTCTTCTCGACGGGTCGTTTCGGGGAGCCATGATGTCCATCGCGTGGCAGTTTCTATTCCGACGAATCAGGAGTAAGCCCAATGGAGGGGATCTGCGCATGGATGCCTCGCCCAGCGCGGCCCCGCCCCTGACGTCAGCGAGAACGTGAGGGGCCCGTTCGTAACGTCAAAACAAGGCCCGCCGAACCATCCGCGCCCGGGGTGCGCGCCCCGTGTGCCACTGCTCTTCTTGAGCAGTGCAGCAGTGCGGTTCTGCGGCGTTTGCGGCGGGTGAACTGACGAGCCGACGCCCCGCTACAACCCGACGGTCGGCGGCGGGGAGAGTGTTGTCGCCCTGCGCCGGGTGGCGTTCTCCGCGTTGTCGATGCCGGTTGAGCAGTGAGGCGGGATTGGGCCTCACTTGACACGAGGGGATGAGGGCATGAACTGTCTTTGTGGTCGTCGGACCGCCGTTCCGTTCGTAGGAATGGACTGAATCGCACCCGGGGTTTGAACCCCAGGAGGAAGAATGACATGCGTATGCTGATGCTGATGCTTCTGGCCGGGCTGGCCGGCTGCGGGGATGTCCGGACGGACTGGGCATGCGGAACGCAAGACCCTCCGCCGCCGCAGGTCACGGTGCTGCGAGTGCTGAAGGTCTGGACCAAGGAAGAAGGTGGCAAACCACACAGCGTAATGGGAACCGGCTTCCCGATTACAGCCGACGGAATCATTTCCTGCAGGCACGAACTCCCGTCCCATGTGAGGCAGGTATATGTCGAAGGAAAGCTTGCTTCCATCCTAGACCGGGGGAGCAAAGACGTGGAAGGGGATGACTGGATTCATGTCGAGTTCCAGTCTCCCCCGAGCCAGATTCCGATCCTGGATCCGAAGGTGCCGCTTCGCCCAGGAGAGCGGGTCGCGATAGTCGGATTCCTCACACATGGGATTCCCAAGGATCGCTTGCAGAAGTGGCTGGAGATTCCGGTGAGAACGGTCTACGGGAGGACTGCCTCCAACCCTTTCTGGCTTGATGTTCCGGAGGAAGTCGTGCTCATCAAGGCAGGAGATGCGCCGTTGAATGGGATGTCCGGCGGACCGGTGATGGTTTTGCGAGATAACAAGTGGGTCGTCTTCGGCTTCATGGTTGGAAAAGTGCATCAAGACGGCCTGAGCAGTCTCTTCTCCTCAACACTCCTCTGCGTTCGACGGCTGCCGGAACACCTGCTTGAGAAGTGAATCGTACCCGGGGCCTCGACCCCAGGAAGCAGATCATTATGCGTATCCTCATGCTGATGTTTCTCGCCGGGCTGGCCGGCTGCGGGGATGTCAGGACGGACCGGGCATGCGGAACGGAAGCCCCTCCGCCGCCCCAGGTCACGGTGCTGCGGGTGCAGCAGTGCTGGCTCAATGAGAAGGGGGACAGGGCAAGCCTCTGGTCTGGGACCGGCTTTCCGATTTCATCCAACGGAGTCATTTCCTACAGGCACGAACTCCCGCCCGGCGCACCAGTGGTGTTGGTGGAGGGGGAGGTTGCCTCCGTCCTCGACCGAGGAAACGACGAGAGGGAGTGGGACGACTGGATCTATGTGCAGCTCCAGTCTGCCCCGGACCAAGTTCCGATCGTGGATCCCAAACTGGAGCTGCGCGCAGGGGAGCGGGTCGCCGTGGTCGGATTCTCCGCCCATGGCGTTCCCAAAGGTCGCGCGAAAAAATGGACGGATTTCCAATCAAGAACGGTGTACGGAAAAATCGTCTCCAAGCCGTCCTGGCTTGGGATTCCCGACGAGATTGTGTTCGTCAAGTCGGACGAAGGGATGCTGGAGGGGATGTCCGGCGGACCGGTGATGTTTTTCCGAGACAACAAGTGGGTTGTCTTCGGCGTCATGGTGGGGAAAGTGCGCCAAGACATCCTGAATGGTCTCTTTTCCTCAAAACTCTTCTACGCCCGACGGATACCGGAACACCTGTTGGAGAAGTGAATCGTACGCGGGGCCTCGACCCCAGGAAGCAGATCATTATGCGTATCCTCATGCTGATGTTTCTCGCCGGGCTGGCCGGCTGCGGGGATGTCAGGACGGACCGGGCATGCGGAACGGAAGCCCCTCCGCCGCCCCAGGTCACGGTGCTGCGGGTGGAACAGTGCTGGATCAACGAGGAAGGTGACGAGGCAATCGCATGGTTCGGAACGGGCTTTCCGGTTTCATCCAACGGAGTCATTTCCTACAGGCACGATCTCCCGTCCACTGTAACACACGTGTATGTGGAGGGCCGGGTTGCTTCCGTCCTCGACAGAGGAAGTGAGGACCCAAAGTGGGACGACTGGATTCACGTACGGTTCCAGTCCGCCCCGGACCAAATCCCAATGCTGGATCCGACGGTGGAGCTTCATCCAGGGGAGCGGGTCGCAATGGTCGGATTCCCCACGCATGGGATTGCCGAAGATCAGGCGGAAAAATGGGAGGATGTTCCGCCAAGTATGATCTACGGGGAGATAGCTTCGGAACCATCTCGCCTCGGGTTTCCGGAGGATGTCGTGTTCATCAAAACTGCGGATATGCAGCAAGAAGGATTGTCCGGCGGTCCTGTGATGGTCTTCCGAGACAAAGAGTGGGTGGTCTTTGGTGTCGCCGTCGGAAAAGCGCGTCATAAGATCCTCAAGGGTCTCTCTTCTTCCAGACTCCTTGTCGCTCGACGGATACCGGAGCACCTGCTCGAGAGGTGAATTGTACTCGGGGTCTGGACCCCAGGAGGAAGAATGACATGCGCATGCTGATGCTGGTGCTTCTCGCCGGGCTGGCCGGCTGCGGGGACGTCAAAACCGACTGGGCGTGCGGAACGGAAGACCCTCCGCCGCCCCAGGTCACGGTGCTGCGCGTGCAGC
Source organism: uncultured Phycisphaeraceae bacterium (assembly GCA_964491135.1). GTDB lineage: Bacteria > Planctomycetota > Phycisphaerae > UBA1845 > UBA1845 > JAFGJQ01. The sequence continues at coordinate 5,641 of CAZBFW010000207.1, forward strand.
AGTGCTGGATTAATCAGAAGAGGGACAAGGCAAATCTCTGGTCTGGGACCGGCTTTCCGATCTCATCCAACGGACTCATTTCCTACAGGCACGAACTCCCGCCCGGCGCACCAATAGTGTTGGTGGAGGGGGAGGTCGCTTCCGTGCTCGACCGAGGGAACGACGAGAGGGAGTGGGACGACTGGGTCTATGCCCGGTTCCACTCTGCCCCGGACCAAATCCCGATCGTGGATCCGAAACTCGAACTCCGCCCAGGGGAGCGAGTTGCCATCGTTGGATTCCCCGTTCCTGATGGATTTCCCAGTGATCTCAACGATCGGTTCGAGAGATTCTGGACCACTCCCTCCAAGACGGCGTATGGCGAAATCGCTTCCAAGCCGTTCTGGCTTGGGATTCCCGACGACATCGTATTGATCAAGGCAGAAGATGCGTCTTTGAACGGGTTCTCCGGCGGTCCAGTGATGGTTCGTCGAGACGATAACTGGGTCGTCGTCGGCGTGTGTGTCGGAGTACTGTATCGAGATATCCTCGACGGCATCTTCTCTTCCAGGCTCCACATCGTCCGACGGATACCGGAACACCTGCTCGACAAGTGAATCGCATAGCCAGGCTGCGTGCGTCTACGGAGGCGAACAGAAGAGTGGAACGCTGTCTGTCAGAGAAAGGAGGGTGGGCTTTTCTGGCGACAACGCCCATGCCACGCAAACGCGCATCAACCAAACGTCCTGGCCGTCAGACCGCCGCTGGCAAAGCTGCCGAGGCGACGGCTGGTCGCGGTGAAGCCGAGCCGGCGCTGGCCCCGCGGGCGAGCCGGTCGGTCCCGAAGGACAGCCGCTGGGTGACTGGAATGCCGACTGTGTACTCGATGTTTCCGACTACGACATCCTGGGTGTCTGCCTCATGGTTTCGGGGCCGTTGACGCCCCCGCCCTTTGACGAGTGCATCTGGGTCTACGACTTCGAGCCCGATGGCGACGTCGACCTGGAGGATTTCGCATCGTTCCAGCAGCAGTTCACCAGTCCGCTGCTCTGAACATCAGGCGGAGACGGTTGATCGGTGCCTGCTCGGCAAGCCGCTCAGGGGGCGCCGCCATTCCACTGGGCCGCGCTGTCCGTGTCTGCGCCTGACCAGGCGTCGTCGCAACATACCCTTCGTCGTGCCGAAGCTGCGGCTGGAGGTGGGGCGGATCCAGCGGTGCGCCGGACTATCGTGTGATGACGACGCATGGCGGCGGCACAACGACCAGACGCACTCCCGCCGCAACGCCCGTTCTTTTGCTGTTTTGACTTGATTCCACCCGCCGCTTCTGATATCGTTGTTCCAGCAGCATCTGGCTCAGCGGCATGAGCAGGTTCTCCCAAGGAGGGGGTCCTGTCCTTTCTGTCTTCTCGACGGGTCGTT
>CAZBFW010000208.1:0-7034 GCA_964491135.1 uncultured Phycisphaeraceae bacterium
GGTGGACGTGCTGGGCGCGGGCGGCGCCGCTCGGGCGGTGGTGGCGGGCCTGCGATCGTGCGGCGCTCGCGTTACGCTGAGCAACATCATTCATGAGGATGCCGTCCACCTTGCGGACGAGTTCGCCTGCGAGGTCCGGCCGTGGACGCAGCGTGGCGAGGGGCGGGGCGCCATCCTTATCAACTGTACGAGCGTGGGGATGTGGCCGGAGGTTGATGCCACGCCAATGCCGCCGGAAGCTCTGTCGCGGTATGCGGCCGTGTTTGACGTCGTGTATAACCCGTTGGAGACAAGGTTGTTGCGCGACGCGGTCGGCGCCGGGTGCCGGACGATTCGCGGGGTGGAGATGTTCGTTCACCAGGCTGCGGGGCAATTCCGGCTCTGGACCGGGCGAGAGGCCGACGTAGGGCTGATGCGGCAGTTGGTGATCGGGGAGTTGACCCGTCATGGCTGATCGTCGACCGCCGAACCTCGTGTTGATCGGCTATCGCGGATCGGGCAAGACCACGGTGGGCCGGGGGGCGGCCGACCGGTTGGGTTTCAGCCTGGTGGACACGGATGCGCTCATCGTATCCCAGGCGGGGATGCCGATCGCGACGGTTTTCGAACACGAGGGTGAGTCGGGCTTCCGCGAGCGAGAAGCCCGAGTTGTTCGGGCCGTGATGGAGGGTGAGGGGCAGGTAATCAGCATGGGAGGGGGCGTGGTTCTGCGGGACGACAATGTGGCCTGCATGAGGGCGCGGGGGTTCGTCGTCTGGCTGGCCGCTCCGATCGAGCTGCTCTGGCGGCGGATTCAGGCGGATGCCGCGACCGCGGCGAACCGGCCGGCGCTGACATCGCTTCCGGGCATCGAGGAGGTGCAAGCGGTTCTGGCGGCGCGGACGGCGCGGTATCGGGCGGCGGCCCACGTGGAGGTGGACGCCTCGGCGGATGCGGAGTCGGTGGCGACTGCAGTGCTGGCCGCCTACGGCTCGTCCTGCTGAGCGGGCGGTGTCGAGTCGGTTTCGGAGTCCTTGCTGTCCAGGGGGTTTTCAAAGCCCTTGCGTTCGCACAGGGCGTTGATCAGCGGGGTGAAATCCCGGATCCAGTAGTCGTCCAGACGGACCGTGGCGTCCTGTCCGTCGCGTTCGTACTGAAGTTCCACCCTGCCCTTATCACGATAGCGGGCGGCATCCAGCCCGGTCATTGCCTCAAACGGGATCAGCGGCTTACCGCTGACTTTCAGGCCCTGGTCGTCCAGTCGTACGGAGTACGTCAGGACGCGAAGGTAGTGCACGATCAGCGGAATGCCGAGTATCGCGAGAACGAGAGCCAGGATCTTCTGAGTGCGGATGTCCAATTCCGTCTTGTACGCAGCCGTCGCCCGGCGGATGTTGCCACGGGGAATGACGTCCTGGCCGATGGTGGTGACCTTCATGGCGACAGCCGGACCGAACCAGTATGAGGAAAGCCCGTCGTCGCTCTGGTGGTCTGGTTCGCCCAGCCGGTCCTTGACTTTGGCCAGGCTGGTGAGCTGGTCGGCCTCAACGCGTCCGGTGTTCTCGACGGTAACCCGCCAGTTGATCGGCGCGTGTTCCAGGGGCACGATTTCGGGCTGGCTTTTGCGGATCTGGTCGAGGTTTTTCCGGGGATAGCCGATGAAGCCGTCATAGGCGAAGTACGCGCCGAACACGACGACCATGCCCACGAAGATGCCTTTGCGGATAATCTGTTCGAGCGTCACTCTGGAGCGGATTTCAGCCATCGGGCGCTACCCCACCGTAGAAGACATGGACCTGTTGCCTGCCCGCGATCGGGCACCGGCACCCGAAGCCGGCAACCACATGGTTTCCGGTCTTGTCTCTTTTTTCAAGTGGTCTGCCCCCTACGGTGTTCGCCCTGCCTTGCGCGGAGTTGAAACCGGCCCCGGATACGGCAATAATCCATTGCGGGACGGGCGATTGCGACCCGATGCCTCGTGTGGGAAGCGAGCTCATTGATGAACAACCATCTGGGCGCGGTGTGCGATGAGTTCTACGTCAACTCCCGCCTCCACCTGAAGATTGAAGTGATGCCGGAGCCGGAGCCGGTGTTGCGTTTTCTCGAGCGCATCTCGAAATCCTTTCCCACCATGCGCAAGTTGCGGCAGCGGGAGGACGGCGGGGTGGTGCTGGAGGAGAGCGCACACGCGCGTTCGCCGCGTCGCTGGCTTCGGCTGGATCCGACGAGCCTGCGCTTCGGGTACTACGCCATTCCGGACATGGCGGAGATTCGGGCCATGGCCGACGTGATTCTGGAGCACGCGCCGTATTACCTGAACTTCAGCGAGCTGAACTACGACCACCTGGACGTGACGTACGGCTTTGACCTCGATTTCCGCGGGAATCACGATCAGCTTCTGGCGGAGACGTTCTGGGCGGACCACCCCTTTGCCGGGCTGCTGCTGGGGGAAGAGGCGGCGCACGTGATCGAGAGCCAGCCCTACCTGGGGATCGCCCTGACGCGCGAGTGTGACCTGCAGGCGTACGCCGAGATCAAGTCACGCAGCTCCACCTACGAGGTGCGCGCGGGTGACTACGACCCCGGCCCCATCAGCATCTACCTGACCGTGCGGCAGTACTGGGGCTTTGAGGAGCCGACCTCACCGGTGACCGCTCACCGCCGGCTCGTCGAAATCGCCGACGAGCTGGCCGGGGTCCGCGTCGTGCCGATTCTCGTCAATCCGCTGGCCCAGGCGATTGCCGGACGGCGGTGAATCGGCTGTTAGGCTGCAGACTGTGGGCTGCAGACTGTGGGCTGTAGGCTGTGGGCTGTAGGCTGTAGGCGTGCCCGCTCGGCCGATCCCGGCGCGCTGCTGGGTCTGCTGGGCCGGGATTCCCATCCCGGCCCTCGACCTCATCCGCACCGGCACTTGATCCGCATTGCTCCATCCGGCACAATCCATCGTTTGGCGGCCTTCGGTTCTGTCCTGCGTTGAGAATGCGATCATGAGCAACGGCGGCATCACAGCCCGCGTGCTGGTGGGCATGGAAATCCACGTGCAGTTGGCCACGCGGACCAAACTCTTCTGCGGTTGCGCGGTCGAGTTCGCGGCGGTGCCCAACAGCCGTGTCTGCCCGGTCTGCGCCGGGATGCCCGGCGTGCTGCCGGTGCTGAACCGGCAGGCCGTTGAGTTCTCGATCGCGGTGGGGCTCGCCCTGAACTGCCGCATCGCCCCGTTCACAAAGTGGGACCGCAAGAGCTACTACTACCCCGATCTGCCCAAGAACTACCAGATCAGCCAGTACGACTTGCCTCTGGCGGCGGAGGGTTTCTTCGACGTCGAAGACAACGGCCAGACCCGGCGCGTGCGTATCCGCCGGGCCCACCTGGAGGAGGACGCCGGCAAGAACATTCATGACACCCCGGGTTGCACGCTGGTGGACCTGAACCGGGCGGGCACCCCGCTGCTGGAGATCGTGACGGAGCCGGACATCCACTCAGCCGAGCAGGCTTATGCGTTTGCCACGGAGCTCCAGCGGCTGGTCACGTACCTGGGCGTCAGCGAAGGCAATATGCAGAAAGGCCAGATGCGCTTCGAGCCGAACGTGAACATGATCATCACGCGGGACGGCGTGGAATACCGCACGCCCATCAGCGAGGTGAAGAACCTCAACAGCTTTCGGAGCGTACGCGACGCCATCGCCTACGAGGCTCGCCGCCAGGTTCAGGAATGGCAGCGCGACAATGACTACGTGCTCGGCAAGCGTCCGAACGAAAACCGCGGCTGGCTGGATGACCGCGGCGTCACGGAATTCCAGCGCGGCAAAGAGGCGGCCCACGACTACCGCTATTTCCCCGACCCGGACCTGGTACCGGTGGAAATCGACACGGCCTGGCTGGATCGCGTGCGCGCGCAGATGCCCGAACTGCCGCGGCCCCGGCAGGCCCGGCTGGAGACGGAACTGGGTCTTTCGCCGAAAGACGCGGAAATCATCGTGACGGACCGCGCGACGGCAGACTTGTTTGAAGCCGCCGTGGCCGCGGGTGGGCCGCCCGACGTGCTCGCCCGGCATTTCGTGAACGTCTGGTCTGCGCTGGCGAACGAACGCAGCGTGACGGTGGCCGGCCTGCACGTGGACGCGGCCCGCATGGGTCGCCTGGCCCGGCTCACCACGGACGGCACCGTCAGCGCGACGGCGGCGAAGCAGATCGCAGAGCGGATGCTCGAATCTCAGGACGAACCGGCCGCGTTGGCGGAATCCCTCGGCCTGGTGCAGGTGCAGGATGCGGACCAGACGGCGGCCTGGGTGGCCCAGGCGTTCGCCGAAAACGAGCAGGCCGTCCGCGATGCGGCGGCCAATCCAAAGAAGGCCCAGAAGGCCGCGGGCTTTCTCCGCGGCCAGGTGATGCGCATCTCCGGCGGAAAGGCCGACCCCCGCCTGGTGGGCAAGCTCATTGAAGAGCGACTGGCCGAACGGAGAACGGAGAATTGAGAAGGATGTACCTCGCCAAGCGCGCCAGCGCAAAATCCCATCATACGGGCACGTAGGAACGTATTTCGTGCGGCATACGCGCGCTCCGGCGCCGGACCATTGGCGGTTGCGCGGAACGGTCGGCCCTTGGGGCGGGGACTCTGACCACTCGGCCGGCGTCCAAGACCGCTACAGCAGAAGGACGCACATCCTCGGAGTTGGGATTGATTCCAGGGCGGCTGAACGGGTATTATGCGGACTGCGACGCGAGGACACGGCATCGGGCGAGCCTTTCAGGGGATCGTCCTGGTGGGTGAGAGAGCATCTCGCAGGGCACATCAACGAGGAGGGAGAATTGTGGACGCTTTGGTTTCACGCGTACTGGTCTTTGTGTTGGTTGCTCTTCTGGCGGGTACGGCGGCGTCGGCGAACATCGTGATCGATACGGTGCCGGTGGGGAATCCGGGCAACGCCGGGGAGCTATCAGGCGCGGGCGCGGGTGGTTATGGCCCGGATCGTATCTGCGGCGCGGTGGACTACGTGTACAACATCGGCAAGTACGAGGTGACGGCGGGTCAGTACACGGCGTTCCTGAACAAAGTGGCCGGCGTTGACACCTATGGGTTGTACAACACGAACATGTGGTCGGACAGCTACGGCTGCAAGATCGAACGTTACGCGGGCAGCGGGACCGTCGGCGACCCTTACCAGTATCGCGTGGCGTCAGACTGGGCGAACCGCCCGGTGAACTACGTGAGTTGGGGCGATGCGGCTCGGTTCGCCAACTGGCTGCACAACGGCCAGCCGACGGGGGGCAGGACCTGACGACGACCGAGGACGGGGCGTACTTCCTCAACGGTGCGACGACAGATGCGGCGCTGATGGCCGTCACGCGCAAGGCGGACTGGAAGTGGGCGATCACTAGCGAGGACGAGTGGTACAAGGCGGCGTATCACAAGAACGATGGCGTGACCGGCAATTACTTTGACTATCCGACGGGCAGTGACTCGGTTCCCAGTAACCAGCTCATCGACCCGGACCCCGGGAACAACGCGACGTTCTACGCTGGCTACGCTGGCGGCTATACCATTGGCAGCCCGTACTGGCGGACTGAGGTTGGGGCTCACGAGAACAGCGACAGCCCCTACGGGACGTTCGACCAGGGCGGGAACGTATTGGAGTGGAATGAAGCCGTGCTTTACGGTTCGTATCGCGGCCTGCGGGGCGGGTCGTTCGGCAGCTACGGCTACCACCTGCTCGCGGCGTTTCGCATCTACGGCGACCCGACGTACGAGTTCGACCCCATCGGGTTCCGCGTCTCCGAGGTTCCCGAGCCAACTTCCCTGGCGCTGCTGGCGTTGGGCGGGATCGTGCTGGCCGGGCGAAGGGGGCTTAAGAGATAGCTCTTTTCCCTTTGGCCCTCTCTCTCTTCATCTTTCGCCGCCGTAGGCGGCGCGCGAGTTTTTTTGAGCCGTGCGTACGCGCCGCATCAGCGGAGATTCTCGCAACGAACCGCCCGTTCTGCTGGTCAAGTGGTACGACGTGACGAAGTGGCTGCTGAAGCGGGTCCACCCACAGGCCGCTTCAGCGGCCTTTCCCGCCGCAGGCGGGCCACTAGGCCAGCCCTTGTAGGGCTGGTTGGCGGACCCCGCAATCCCAACCCACTCCTTCCCCAAGACCCCAGCCCGTTTCAACGGGCTTCTGCTGTTCGGAACCAGGCCGCAGTAGGTGGTGAGAAGAGAGAAGCCCGTTGAAACGGGCTCATGTCGGATGGGAATATAGGGATCGCCGTCCGGCAACCAGTCCTCAAAGGACTGGCCTATGAGCCCGTCCCGACCTGAGTCGGGACGAGAAAGCCCCGTGAACGGGGCTGACGCCGCCGGGCGGCTCGTTCAACATCAACGACAACGACTCGTCTCGCCGCTTGCGGGGCCGGTCGTTCAACAACAACAATTTGCCAAACACGGATCGCCCGGGCGGACTCGCCTACCGGCTCGCCCTCCGGGCGTGGTGGCTCTCCTGCCTGGGGTGAATCGCCTGGCCGGTTGAACCGGCGGCCAGCTTGGCGTGGAGGACGCCCTTTTCTCTCTGGAGGCGGTCCGTCAGGGCGCGGATGTCCTTGCCTTTGCCGCGCACCATGATCATCTCTGCGCACAGATGATGGGACAGGTGAACGTGCGTCGTGGCCAGTACGGTGCCGGGGAAGTCATGCTGCCGGGCGGTCAGCCGCTCGGTCAGCCCGCGGGTGTGGTGGTCATAGAGCAAGGAGATCGTCCCCAGCAGCGGGTCGTCGGTCTGCCACTCGCGGTCGACCAGGTAGTTTCGGAGAAGATCGCGGACGAACTCGGACCGGTTGCGATAGTTGTGATCCGCAACCTGCTTTTCCAACTCCTTGAAGAGGAACTTCTCGATCGACACTGTGAATCGCACAAGATCGGACATGGCTGCCTGGTTCCTTGTCATCCCGGTGGCCAGCGGCTGCCGGGGTCAGCCGGCGCTTCGGGTTTCGTGAACGGTGTCCAGGAAGAACAGGTCTTCGCGGTCCATGAGCGTAGATCGGAAGAGCACACGTCTGAACTCCAGTCACGAGATTCCATCTCG
>CAZBFW010000209.1:0-7011 GCA_964491135.1 uncultured Phycisphaeraceae bacterium
GGACGACGCCCATTCAGGACGGCAACATTGTGGGCGGTCCGGAGGCGTTTGAACCTCGCTGCCGCGCCCACTGGACGGCCCCGCCGGAGCCGCACATTGCGTAAGGCCGGCAGCCACGCGGCATCCGATCGCAGCGGGAATGGCGCACCTTGATCGAGTGAGGACGCAGCAGTACATTCGCTTTGTGGCCAAGGGCAAGCGGGAACCGGCCAATTCGATCCGGTTTGAGTCTGGAGATCAGCTATGCTGGCCCTGTCTGGTCCGCTGAGTACGGCACGCTGGTGATAGACCCCGGCGATAGTGGTTGACCGTACTCTGCGTCTCGACACGGGCAGCAACTGAAGGAGTTGAGCCGGAATCGCGGGCTTCTTGTAGGGCACTCCGAGCCGTTCTTGGGGTGTTGGGCGGGTCCACCTGAACACTGTTTGGAGAGGCGAGGGCATGGCAAACGAGCAATATGCGTTTCTGAACAAGGCCCAAGTCCCCAGCCGACAAGCGTGGCAAGCGGTGATTGACGAATGTGGATTCGATTTTCAACTCGATCCCGATCTGAAACCCTTCGAGGATTCGGGATTCTTGCCGTGCAAGTTCATGGGCCGAGAAGGCGGGTTCGAGATCTACTACATGAACCCGTGGGATCACTATCTCTCACTCGGCGATGCTTTCCATGTTGGTGTTTGGGGACGCGGACTCGATTCACGGATCGTCTTCTTCAACGATGCTGAGTACGGCCCATATCGTGGCAGCGTCATTGGGATTGTCGATTCCGATGGGAACGTGCACCCACCACGCGAACGAGAGGAGGCGTTCGGCGATACATGGGGCATCTACTACCGTTACTTCCAGTGGTCCGACGCCACACTGTGGACTTTGATGGTGACCTTATGGTATCCGATCTCCGTATTTGCGATAACGTCTGTGGCTACGTTGCTGTGGAGGGCGCGGCCGCGCCATGCGGCGAACGCCGCATAACAATCGCACGCATCGGACCGGAGTGGCCGGTCGGGATTCTTCGTGAGAGTCACATCACTCGCGACCATTGCGGCGGGTGATGCGGAACGTTCGCCGGGTATGATATGAGGGCAGGGATTTCCAGAGTCGCATTGATCGTCTACGCGATCCTGCTCTTCCTGTCAGGATTGCTTCTCTGCGCGCCAGGCGGACGCGTCGAGTGGTTCGTCATCATGGGAGCGTTTGCGATTCCGGCCATCATTGCAGGACCGAAGAAGTATCGGATTCTCGGACTCATTGCGCTTGTCCTCGCCGCCGCGCTTACCGCGATCGACTACAGAAGCGGAAAGAGGCTCAAGGCGCGAATGGAAGGCTTGAGAATCAAGGCGGCAGAGCAATGGGAACGACGAAGCGACGAACCGGCAACTCCACCCACTTCGGAGCCTGCTGCGCGGTTTCCTCAAGGGTGAGTTGAAGCGTTCGGGGTGCGACCGTGGTCCAAGGAGGAAGCATGAGTGATCAATGGTATTATCAGCGGGGCAACGAGAGGATCGGGCCGGTTCCGCTCACGGAGATCGAGAACGCCATCAAGAAAAACCGGCTGCTCGAACAGACCTTCGTATGGGCGGATCATTTGCCCGGCTGGCAACAGGCAGGGACGTTGGCGGAGCTCAAACCCTTCTTCCTCGCGAATTCCTTCCAGGCTCACTTCTGGGCTGCTGTCCCCCTGGCTGTTTTGTCAGCGATACTCATTTTCCTGGGATTTGCGGTTGTTCCGTTCATTGCCCTGGCGTCGGAAACGAAAGGTCCCTGGAATCTTGATCCCCATGCTCTGGGCATGCTCCTGGGCCGTTTCGTGTTCCAGTTCGGGGGTGCGGCTGTGGTCGGCGCCTTCTGCAGTGCCGCGCTGCGGCGAGGACGATCACTCATTATTGTGTTTCTGTTGGTTTTGGCTTTCGCGCTCGTCCTGGGCTTCTTAAGCCTCCTTGGCAGCGCACGCGTCTGACCGCTCGCCGGAGCGGACCGTCATTCGCTTCCGCTCGGGGTCCTTTCCCCAGGCTTTCGCGCTTCTGCGCCTTCGAATTCCAATACCACTTCAATGCGTGCGACCGCGCGGTGCCCGGGCCGCTGGAGGCGGCAAGGATCCGGGATGGGAGCCTCGCCGCCAATCCGCAGAACGTAAAATCGCGGATACTCTCATCCTATTCTCATGGTCGGCGCGTACTCTGTGTGGCGGCGCGGGAGCAGTCCGAGTGGCCGCTGGAGAGCCGGCTCGGGCTGGCGGTTCCCGGTGTGCAAGGAGCAAGCGATGAGAAAGAGCATGGCGTGGTGGTCGGTAATCGGGTTAAGCGTGATGAGCGCGGTGACCCTGGTGGCCTGGGCGGAGGAAAAGGAGGAGGAGGTCACGCTGGACCAGGTACCTGCGGCGGTCAAGGCGACCATTCTGAAGGAGGCGGACGGAGGCCAGATCAAGGAGATTGAACGCGCGACCGTGGGCGACAAGACGTATTTCGAGGCCGAGATTGTACGCGAGGGCAAGACGATTGAGATTCAGATCGCCGCGGACGGGTCGCTCCTGGAGAAAGAAGAGGAAGACGAGAAGTCCGAAGCTGGAGAACAGGAACGCGAGGTAGAAGAGGCCGAGGTGCCCGCTCCCGCGCTGGCTGCCCTGAAGAAGCTGGCGGCGGGTGCCGCGCTCACGGAGTTTTCGGAAGAGATCGAGCATGGCAGCAAGTTCTACGAAGGTTCGTGGAAGACCGCGACGGGCAGCAACGTGGACGCCCTGGTGACGCCGGCCGGCGATCTGGTCGAGCTCGAAGAGCGGATCAGTCCGGACCAGGTGCCGTCGGCCGTTCTGGCCGCGGTGAAGAAGCTGGCCGGCGCGGACGCCTCGCTCTTCTGTGAGAAGAAGACGATGGTTCTGTACGAAGTGAAGTTCCGCAAGGGCGACCGGCAGCACGAAATCCTGTACACCCCGGACGGACGCACGCTGGAAGGCGATATTGAAAAGGGCGATCAGGACAAGGACGACTGACGTCACCGAGAACCGGCGTCAGGTGCGACTGGCCTTGCGAGGCTTGCATTCGCCCGCAGCACGGTAGATGCTGGCGGCGAAGCAACATGCGCATTCTCCTGGTGGAAGATTACGCCCCTCTGCGCGACTCGGTCGCCCAGGCACTGCGCGAGGCCGGCTTCGCGGTGGATGTCTCGGCCGACGGCGAGGAGGGGCTGTGGTATGCGCAGAGCGGGCAGTACGATGTTCTCGTGCTGGACATCGTCCTGCCCGGGCGGGACGGGCTGTCCATCCTCCGGCAGATCCGTCAATCGGGCTGCGGCGTACCGGTTCTGCTGCTGACGGCGAAAGACACGGTGGCCGACCGCGTGGCGGGTCTGGACCTGGGCGCGGACGATTACCTGGTGAAGCCGTTTGCCCTGGAAGAGCTGCTGGCCCGCGTGCGTGCCCTGCTTCGCCGCAAGTACGAGACCGCCGATCCGGTCATTCGGGTGAAGGATCTCGAGGTGAACACGGTCAGCCGCGCGGTGCATCGGGCCGGTGAGCGCATCGACCTGACGGCCCGCGAGTACGCCCTTCTGGAGTTTCTCGCCCATCGGGCGGGGCAGATCGTGTCGCGGACGGACATCTGGGAGCACGTCTACGACTTTGCCTCCACCGCGGAGAGCAACGTGGTGGACGTGTACGTCGGCTACCTCAGAAAGAAGATCGAGCGACCCGCCCGGCCGCGGCTGATTCACACGCGACGGGGCCGCGGATACGTGCTCGAGTAATGGGCTCATGCGTTCGTTGCGTTCACAACTGCTCCTGGGCACGGTCCTGGCCACGACGGCGGTCCTCCTCTTCGCGGGCGGCGTCCTGTATGCGCTGGTGCGCCAGACGCTCTGGGCACAGTTCGACCAGGCACTGGCCGCCAAGGCGCGATCGCTGGCGTCCCTTGTCGAACAGGATGAAGACGGCCTGGAGTCCGAGCTCCTCGACGCGCCGCTACCGGAGTTCGCCGTGGGAGGCCACCCGGAGTACTACCAGATCTGGCTGCCGGACGGGTCGGTCTTCGCCCGTTCCCCCTCGTTGAAAGGCAGAGACTTGGAGCGGCCACCCGATGCGTCTGACAGGCCGGCATTCCGCACCACCCGGCTCCCAAACGGCGAGCCGGGTCGAATCGTGAGCACGTGTCTTGTGCCGCGGCGTGAGGTCGGCGATCGCCGGGCGGACCCCGCGGTCACGTTATCGCTTGTCGTCGGTCGTGAGACGGTGACCCTCCAGAGCACTCTGGCGCGCGTGCGTGCCTTGCTGGCGGCAGTCTGCCTGGGCGCGGTGTCGTTGTCGGCGGGCCTTCTGATCTGGATCATCCAACGGCGTCTGCGGCCGGTGGCCCGCCTCGGCCGGCAGATTGCCGGGCTGGACGCGGACGATTTGTCCGCGCGGGTGTCGGCGGCCGGGATTCCGCGGGAACTGTCTCCCCTCGCGGATCGGCTCAACGAGTTGTTGACGCGGCTGGAGGCAGCCTTTGAGCGCGAAAGGCGATTCACGGGAGACGTGGCCCACGAGCTGCGAACGCCGCTCGCCGGTCTGCGAGCCAAGCTTGAGCTGGCCCTGTCCCGCGAGCGCGGCCCCGACACGTATCGCACGGCGATGCGAGATTGCCTGGAGATCGATCTTGAAATGCAGCGCATGGTGGAGAACCTGCTGCACCTGGCCCGCGCCGACGCGGGGCAACTGGAACTGCGGCGGGAGTCGGTCGACGTCCGTGAAATCATCCGTTCCTGCTGGGAGCCACTGGCCGCAAAGGCAGAAATGCGCCGAGTGCGGGTCCACTGGCAGTTGAATGGGCCCGGCACCGTTGAGACCGACCGTGACAAACTGCGGCTGGTCGTTCAGAACATCCTGGACAATGCCGTCGCGTACGTGAATGACGGAGGCCAGATCGCCGTCTCGGTGCCTACGAAGAGCGGCGTGATCGAGCTGGCGGTCAGCAATTCCGGCTGCCGCCTGTCGCCGGGCGACGTGGGGCGGGTGTTCGATCGATTCTGGCAGGCCGACGCGTCCTGCCACGCGGGAGATTACGCGCACTGCGGGCTCGGGCTGCCGCTATGCCGGGCGGTGATGGATCGACTGGGCGGGGAGATCATGGCAAGCGCCTCCGCGCCGGGCACGTTCACGGTAGTGCTTCGCGTACCGATACGGTGATCTGGAATGGTCCCCGAGCGCGGGGGCTACTTCGCCCCTTCGGCGATCCACTTTTCCAGCAGGTCGCGGGCTTGCGAATCGCGGAGCTGGCGCGGCGGATGCTTCATGGCGAAGCTGGAGATCTCGTGCAGCGGGCCGCCGATGCCGCGGTCCAGGGCCAGCTTGGCGCAGCGGATGGCGTCGATCGCGACACCGCCGCTGTTGGGCGAGTCTTCCACGCTCAGCCGCAGCTCCAGGTTGTTGGCCACGTCGCCGAAGCCCCGCCACTCCATGCGGATGAAGCAGACCTTGTTGTCCTTCTGCCACGGCACGTAGTCGCTGGGCCCGATGTGGATATTGTCCGGGTCCAGCGGCACGTCCAACTGCGACTGCACGGACTCCGTCTTGGAGATGCGCTTGGTGCGCAGCCGAGACTGCTCGAGCATGTTCAGGAAATCGGTGTTGCCGCCGGTGTTGAGCTGGTAGGTTCGGTCCAGCCGCACCCCGCGGTCGCCCATCAGCCGGGCGAGCACGCGATGGCTGATGGTGGCGCCCATCTGGCTCTTGATGTCGTCGCCGACGACGGGCACACCGCGATCGCGGAACTGGGAGGCCCACTCCGGGTTGGACGCAATGAACACCGGCATGCAGTTGACCATCGCCACGCCGGTCTCCAGGCAGGCCCGGGCATAGTGCTGGACGGCGTCCTCGGAACCCACCGGCAGGTAGCAGACCAGCACATTGGCCTCGGAATCGCGCAGCGCGGCCGCCACGTCCACCGGCTCGGCGTCGGCCACGCGGGGGGCCTGGTCGTCCGGGTAGTTTTTCAGGTGGTCCGCCACCCCGTCCAGCACCGGGCCCATGAGAACGGTGACCCCCGTGCGCGGAATCTCCGGCTGGAACACGGTGGTGCAGTTCGGCTTGGCGAAAATGGCCTCTTCCAGCGGGCGACCCACCTTCCGGCGGTCCACGTCGAAGGCCACGACGGGCTGAATGTCCGACAGGCCGTATCCGCCGATCGTGCGATGCAGCAGACCGGCCGAATCCACCGACGCTTTACGCTGGTAGTACTCGATGCCCTGGAGAAGGGCACTTGCGCAGTTCCCTACGCCCACAACGGCGAGCCTGATGTTGCTCATGCCGCGCCTCCCGATTTTCTGACCGGCCAACCGTAGATTCTGTACCATCGTACCGCTTCACGCAACCTTCACAATAGGTATCGGGCCAGCGGTGTCCTCCCCCCGTCCGCCGTGGCTACCTTCGGTCCGCCTTGTGCGTCGCGGTTGGAACCTCCGTCCAAACCCGGTGTTAGCCGACCTTTCGGCGGAGGCAACCCTTACGGTACGGGGACTTGTAACTCCGCTTCGCCCGGCCTTCAAGGGGGGATTCGGCCGCCTGTCAAACCAGGCAACTTCGGCTTTTCCCACAGGCAGGCCGTTGTGACTCGTCCTGGAGACCACCGCGACGGGTCGGTACGACTCCTCCGGTTCCGGGCTGGAGGATCTGTGTCAGGGGCCGGGAGCTTGAGCGCCTGTTGTCTCAGCACGCGTGCTGCCTGGCGGTGCATTTTTCTGCGGTCGGCTTCAGCCGACCAGCCAGTGCCCTCACCTTGAGGTGGGGGTGGGCGGTGCAGGTTTTGATTGTTGTTCCCTTCCGCTTTGTTTTGCGGCCGGCTGGAAGCCGGCCCCGGGTGTCGCGTCGAGGACGAAGCTACGAAGAAAGGAAGATTCAGCCTCGGTGGGTGCGGAAGCCGGCGCGGCACGTGAGGAATCTCGAGACTTCTTGCACGGGACCTGCGCCGACGACGCGTGGCAGGGTGGATTTAGATCGGAAGAGCGTCGTGGAGGGAAAGAGTGTAGGAGAGGGTGGTGGTGGGG
>CAZBFW010000210.1:0-6995 GCA_964491135.1 uncultured Phycisphaeraceae bacterium
CAGTCCCAGGTCGGGCTTACATCGCCCGACCAGACGATAATGCCGTGCCGCTGCGAGCCGATCCGCACGGACCGCGTGATGTTCACCACGCGCTTCCGCGTGACGGATCGCTGTGCCTTGTCGATGGCCGCACACCAGGCGTCTCCGTACAGATTGCGCATCGCGGTCGGCGAGCGTGACAGGTCACGGACGGATTGCGACAGATATCCCAGCCAGTCTCCCTCGTCCGTCCACCAGCCGGCCACGCCGTCGGCGAGCAGTTGCCGCAGTTGCTGCGCGTACCACCGCCGCGTCCGCGGATTGAAGACGTCCAGGAAGTGGCTCCGCCCGCGGTGGAAGTTGCACGCGTGCGGGCTGCCGTCCAGACGATCCAGAACCAGTCGGCCGCGGACGACCTCCGGAGCGGTTCTCGCGGTGACGTTGACGGCCGGCTTCAGGATGACCAGCGTCTGGAGTCCCTGCCGGTCCAATTCGCGCAACATCCTTCGCGCCCGGCCAAAATGCCGCCGGTCCCAGCGAAGGTCCCCGATGTGCTCCTCCCACTGAAAATCGAGGATCAGGGCGTCGGCCGGAATGCTGCGGCGCCGAAGCGTTCGCGCGGTCTGCATCACTTCGTCCGCGGTGTGGTAACCCGCCAGGGGCCCGCCCGGAATTCGGGAGAAGGACGGACCGAACATCCACTTCGGAGGCAGGCTGGGACGCCCGGTCAACTGCACGTACCGTCGCAGAACGTCGCCCAGGCTGGGGCCGGCCAAAACGAAGTAGCTGATGTATCCATCGGTGGAGCGGAACGTGATTCTTCCGGGCTGACGGAGGTCAAACTGCGCCAGGTGCGGGTTGTCCACGACCACTCCGTACCCGCCCGTACTGATGAAGAACGCGATGGGAACGTCCCCCCCGTCGCGGGCCTTATGGTCGGCCGCCATAGTCCGCACCTGACCGACGCGGTTCAGATTCACAAACGCGTTCTGGCCCAGGCCGTAGATTCGATCCGTGCGCGCGATTTCCCACGTGATGGCGACTCCCGTCGAGCCGTAGGCGGGGGGAGCCGCGGGCGATTCGGCCAGCAGCGGGCCCTGGACCCCGCGGAATCGGAGGTGCAGGGGGTTGGTGGTGTATTCGATTGTGAGGCTGCCGGCATCCAGGCGGGCTTGGACCGGCTGGAAAGCCGGTCCCACAGAAGCATCCGGTCCCTTCACGCGTGAGGACGGCCGCAGGTATCGAGTGGGGGCGTTTTGCCAGTTTGCGCCCGGATGCCACTCCACGCGAACGACGCCGTCGGCGATGCTGGTCAACTCGGCCCAGGCCGCCGAGGTTCGTAGTTCGGCCCGAGCGCCGGTCACGCGGACTTCGGTGAGTCGACCGGGCTCCGTTCGGATCTTCATGTCTGAAAGTGAGATGTCGAGGGCATTCATATGGCTGTCCGCCGTGCAGGCTGCCTCTTGCCGGCCGCACTGTCTGGCCGGGGTCGGGGCGGGATTATGGCACGGTCGGCGGCAGCGGGCAAACCAGGCCCAGCCCGGCGAGCGGGTAGGGCGATTGCAGGACGGCGGGGGCGAATGTAAGGTGTATCACTTAATCCGAGTGCGATCGGAGGTTCTGTGGGCGGGTCGTAGCGGGAAGAGGACCGGATGATTGGCGGCGAGATTCATTACTGGCGGGTCCAGCAGATACATTGGGAACCGATCCTGGAGTCGGCCAAGGGCCTCGGGATCGATGTCGTCGCAACCTATGTGCCCTGGGCGTTTCATGAAGTGCGCGAGGGGGAATACGACTTCTCGCTGCTGGAGGAGTTCCTGGCCGCCGTGGATCGGCGCGGGATGAAAGTGTTTGCCCGGCCGGGTCCATTCATCTACTCCGAATACCGCAACATGGGCATCGCGGACCACGCCACGCCGTTCCACAAGTTACATCCGGAGTTCCAGAAGAGGGCTGCGCATTGGATCGGCGCGGTGATGCGAATCCTCAAGCCGCACCTCGGCACGCGCATCATTGCCGTTCAGGCTGACAATGAAATCGATCCCATGCTCTATTACTACGGCGAGGACCTCGGCTTCGCGGAGTGGCTGGCTGGCCGCTACGGCTCGGCGGATGCATTGAATGCCGCATGGGGCACGAATTATGCGTCTTTCGCGGAAGCCATGCCGACGCTGGCCCCATTCGTCGACGATCGGCGCCTCCGCGACGGCTGCCAATATCGCTACGACCTGGCCACGCGATACGGACGCTGGGTGGTGAATGAGTACCGGCGGAACGGGTGCACGGTGCCGATCGTGCTCAACACCTGGCCGGGTGTGGACGCCCAGCATTGGCGTGACCTGGCGGACCTGGCGGACATCTACGGCATCGATCCGTATCCGCCCAACGAGTGCAAGTCGGGATTGCGTTATTTTCGCGAGCGGCTTCGATTGCTGCGGGCTGTCACCGATTTCCCGTATCTGGCGGAGTTTGCCAGCGGAATCTGGCACGGGATGCCGGACCGCTCATACACGCCCGATCATTACCGTCTCACGGCACTGACCGCGCTGGCGGGGGGCGTTCGCGGCTGGAACTGGTACATGCTGGCCGACCGCGACAACTGGACGGGCGCGCCCATCAACGAACGCGGCGTGGCCCGGCCCGACCTGTACGCCGCGTTCGCGGAGGCCGTGCGTCATTTCCGCACGCTGGAGGGTGCGCCGCCGCCGGAAACGTCGTTCGCGGTGACGTGGTCATGGCGGTGCAACCAGATCGCGCAGATTCGCAAGCAGGATCTTGATGACCCGCTGTTCGCCGTACTCCACGACATGGGGATCGAATACGACCTGGTTGACGTGGACCGGGATTTCGCGCCGCCGGCGCTCCTGATGGTGGGTGGCGAGGTCGAGCAGCCGGACCGGCTCTGGCGATACGTCGAGCAGGGCGGCCACCTGGTGATGTTTCAGTCGTTGATTGAGGGCGTGCCCCGCCCGGATGGAACGAGCTATCCGTTCACGCGGAGCCTGAAGTGCTCGTGGGGTTTCGGAATCCAGGGGCCGGTCTTCACGTATCGCCGAGTGCCCGGCAAGCCGATTACGGCGCGGCAGGAGGCCTGGGCTGCCGATGAGGACGAGCGGCGGCTCATGGCGGCGGCCGTTGGGCGGGAGTATACGATCGGCTATCGCGAGCGACGGGGCAAGGGGACTGTGACGGTGCTGGGCTGCCCGGCAAGTGCGGACGCGGTGCTGGCCGTCCACAGGGAGTTCGGGTTGTCCATGCCCGCGCGATCCCTGACGCCGGGCGTTTTCGCGTCCAAGCGGGGGGAGTATCTGATCGTCGTCAACCCCGGCGAGGCCAAGTCTGCTCGGGTGGACGTGCGAGGGCAAGTGCACTGCGTGGATTTGCCGCGGTGTTCCGGGGTGGTACTCGGGCCTCAAGAGCTGAAAACCTGACTGCGTTGCTCGCCCACCCCCGGATGCGACCGGGCGTGTGGCGAGGCTCGACGCAGTGGAATACATGGAGCCGGACAACACAAGGGAGCTGCAACATGTTGAAGTCACTTTTTGCGGTGCTGATGCTGATGGCGCCGCTGGCGGTCCGAGGCGAGGAACCGATGGTCATTACGAAGGACACAACGTTCGAGAAAGGCGCGGTGCTTCACCACGGGCTCGTTATCCGTGGCAGCAACCTCACGATCGACGGCAATGGAGCGACGCTCCAGGGCTCGGGTGTCTCGGGTGACAAGGAGTCGCTGGGGAAGGCGGGGATCGGCATCCAGGCGGAAGGGCGCTCGGGCGTCACCTTGAAGAACCTCAATGTGCACGGATTCGAGACCGCCCTGGTGGCCACGGCCGGGGCGGACTGGACGATCGAAGGCTGCGATTTTTCCGACAACTACAACGATCCGGACTACGGCTGGGGCGAAGGGGACCGCAACGGCGGCCTCATCCTGACCCGGATGAATCACTGCACGATCGTGAACAACAAGGCCACGAACGTCTGGAACGGTCTGGACCTGCGGGACTGCAACGACAACACCATCGAAAAGAACAACTTTTCGCACTGCGGCAACGTGTGCCTGAAGATGTGGACGTCGTGCCGGAACGTGGTGCGGGAGAACAACCTCTCGTACGGCCTGCGCATCAGCCCGGGAGAAGTCCACGCGCGGGACTCCACCAGCGTGCTGATCGAGAGCGGTTCCGACGACAACCTGTACGAACGGAACGACATCACGCACGGCGGCGACGGCATTTTCATCCGCGTGCTGAACGCGTGGGTCTCCACGGGCAACGTGTTCATCGAGAACGACTGCTCGTATGCAAACAACAACGCAGTGGAATCGTGGAGCCCGGGAAATACCTACCTGCGCAACAAGGCCAACCACAGCAGCTACGGGTTCTGGCTGGGCGGTTCGGACCATACCGTGCTGATCGGGAACGAGGCGGCGTACAACGGGCAGCCGGACGGGTTTCACAATGCGCCAGAGACCGGCTTCACGCATGGCGGCATCGTGATCGTGCATGGCCAGGGCAGCCATACGATCGTGAAGGACAACTACTGTCACCACAACAACGGCGCCGGCATCGTGTTCCAGGGTGACTACGCCAGCCAGGGCGAGAAGTGGAAGATGTTCCACTGGGTCATCGAGAACAACCGTCTCGAAAACAACCGCTGGGGCATCTTCGCCAAGTTCGCCGACTGGATCGACATCAACGGCAACCACTACAAGGACAACGAGAACGAGGACTACTTCGAAAAGGTTTCGAATCGTACGGTCCGCCCCCCGGCCCCCGAAGGATTCGAGGCGCCGGAAGCGGCCCTGGAAGGCCCGGCTTGCGCGGAGGTCGGCCAAAAGGTGACGTTTGACGCGTCCAAGAGCAAGGACCCCGCCGGCAAAGAGCTGAAATACATGTGGCACCTGGAGGACTCCGTGGCCGAGGGCCCGGCAAAGATGGAGCACACCTACAAGTCGCCGGGCTTCTATCGCGTGGGTCTGACCGTCAGCAACGAGTTCAAGTCGGACCTGGCCTGGGTGGACCTGTACGTGACTGCTCCCGTCAAGGAGATGGGCACGGAAGGCCAGGCGGCAGAGTGGGGCTGGACCATGGGCGACAATGCCGACGGCCGGGGCAAGGTCGAGTTGAAAGACTCGGACGTCGCCCTGATCGGCAAGAAGTCGCTCCAAATGCGGCCCGATCCGTACAAAGGTGCGGACGTGACCGTGCATTATCCGAAGTCTCAGAAGGCCGACTGGGACTTGTCCGGCAAGAAGACGCTCTCGTGCTGGATCAAGTTCCTGAACCCCAATTTCGGGTTCCAGGGGCCCAACCCGATCATCCGGCTGCACTCGGGCAAGGCCGCGTTCACGTACACGCCGGCATATCCGGATGCCCGGCCGCGGAACCTGCTGGGCGATTTCCTGTACAGCGAGGCGCGGTGGGGATGGACGTACGTTCAGATGCCGCTGGATGCATCCGCAGGGTTTACACGGTCCGAGACGATTGCCGGCGGGCGCCCGCCGCAAGTGGATAACCGGCTTGAGTTCGTCACAGTGGAAACGTCAGTCGAGACGCAGGACTCATCCTCCATGGTCTCGGACGGGAAGAACCTCTACCTGGCGACACTGGAGAGCGGCCGGATCTTCCGGTCGGCGGACGCTCGAGAATGGACGGAGCTGACGGAGGTGGGGGCCGGGCTGGAAACCGCGGGACCGGCGTGGATCAGCGGGATGCTGAGCTACTACCCGGCCGGCGGTCCCCAGGGTTCGCTGATTCTGCGGTGTCAGGCGCCGGAGAAGAACACATTCGGGCAGGAAGTATACCGTCTTGTGGCGTTTGACCTGGCCGAAGGCAAGTGGTCCTGGATCCCGACGGATACGATTCTGGGCCACGGGGCTGTGGTCGTCGGCAACGAGGTTTTCGGGATCGCCCACGCCATCATGGGAAACTACGGCGGGCCGATCTGCCGGGTGAACCTCAAGAACCCGGCTTCCCGCGACGAGCGGACGGTGTTAGACGTCAAGGGCGAGCACGCAGCGTGGTTCAGCCGGGCCGGTCAGCTTGCCCTGGCAGACGGGAAAATCTACGGAACCAAGAATGACGGCACCACGCCGCCGCCGGCGGAGCCCGGCGACCGGCTGTACGTGTTCGATCCGGCGGAGTTCAAGGCGTCCACGTTCAAGGAGGGCAACCCGTGGGATTCCGGCAACTGGTCCGCGGCGGTGACGCCTACGCAGGATCTGGCGCCGCTGCCGTTCGAGATCGGTCACGGATCGTGCCTGGTGCCGGTGCCGCCGGCCTGGAGCGCCGGCGTCGGTGACAAGGGCGGCCTGTTCCTGGTGGCGGCGTGCAGTCCGTCGAACAACGAAGGCTACGGCCAGCCATCCACGAAGTACGCGATCTATGATATCGCGAGCGGGAAGTTCGTGGTGCAGGGGTCCCTGCCGGAGTCGACGGGGACGGGAACGTCCGGGGTGTTCCACCAAGGCAAGGTGTACATCAAGCGCGGCGGGACGAACTTCGGACCGACCAACGCGGAGCTCTGGGTGGTGAGGCCGCTGTCCGTGGACGAAGCGAAGGAGATCGCTGCGAAGGAAGAGAAAGAGCGGATGACGCTCGACAAGATCGATTGCGTCAGCTTCCAGTTCGATTCCATGGACTGGCAGCCGTTTGACATCTGGATCGACGGGCTGACGATCGAGTAGGGTCTGCCGCGCGGACGAAACGTTGCGCCATGAGGGTTTGAATGGAGAAGCTTGCCGAGTATTTGGATGCCGAGCAGGCCGGCCGCCTGCTCGGGCGGCTCCCCGAGGAACTGGGCGTCACGGAGTTTGTGCGGGTCCGCAACCTGGACTACGTGTTCTCTCCCTTTGAGATCTACCCCCTGGCGCCCCGCGTGAAGCCGCCGCTGACGCGGATAGCCGCCTTTGCCGTGGATATGGACGGCACCAGCACGACCACCGAGCCGCTGGCCCTGAACTCTCTGGAGTACATGGTTCGGCGGTTCACCGGCCTGCGCACGCGCGAGCAGTGGTCAGG
>CAZBFW010000211.1:0-6956 GCA_964491135.1 uncultured Phycisphaeraceae bacterium
ACACCCTATCCTACACTCTTTCCCTACACGACGCTCTTCCGATCTGGCGGGGGCATGGACCTGATCTTCCCGCATCACGAGAACGAGATCGCCCAGTCGGAGACGGCCACGGACCGGCCGTTCGCGAAGTACTGGCTGCACAACGGCCTGACGCGGTTCAACACGAAGAAGATCGCCAAGTCCGACCCGGAAATGGCGAAGTTCATGGAGAAGATGGTGCTCACGCGGCTTCTGGATGAGCACGGCGGCGAGCTGCTGCGCTACCTGATTCTCAGCACGCACTACCGCAGCCCCATCGACTTCTCCGACGCGGAAGTGGCGGCCAAGAGCAAGGCCCTGTCCACGTTCCATCGGCTGTTCGAGCGCATCGAACGCATCACCGGTCGCAGCCCCTACGCCGACCTGCCGACGCTGGAGCAGGCCCCGGTGGCGGGGCTGGATGCGTTTGTGGCTGAAGTCGGCGGCTTCCGCGAGCGTTTCGTGCAGGTCATGGACGACGACTTCAACACGGCGGCCGCCATCGCCGTGCTGTTTGAACTGGCGGCCCGGGTCAATCGGTTCATCGACGAAAGCAAGGTGGAATCGGCCCCGCAGGACACCACGCGCACGGCCACACTGGGGGCGGGGCGTGTGCTGGTGGAGCTGGGCCGGCTGCTGGGCCTGTTTCTGGAGCCCCCGGCTCGCCGGGACGGAGGCGGCGAGAAGCTGGACGCGGTGATGCAGGTGCTCATCGACATCCGTCAGCACTGCCGCAAGAACAAGGACTTTGCCACCGCCGACCTCATCCGCGACAAGCTGGCCGAGGCCGGCATCACCCTGGTCGACCGACCCGGCGGTACGGAGTGGCAGATGTCGTAGTCGTGCCGGCAGGTGGCGGTGCTGCCGATGCCGCTGGAGCAGGTCTGACGACGTGACGCGGGCTCACACCAATTCTCTCGAGCGCGACTCAGATCAATCCCCAGCTTCCGGCTTCTTTGATGAAGCCCCATTGGAGCGGTGGTGGTGCGGCTGGCACGTGGTCGAGCTGCTGGGGGTGTTTCTGCTGGGAATGGCCATTGTGGCCTTCCTGTACACGCAGCCGGGCCAGCCGAGGGAAGAATGGGGCGTTCCGGGCCACGACGCGTTCTATCACGTCAAGATGGCCGTCCTGATGCCCGAAATCGGCCTGCCGGACCGGTTCCCCTGGCTGCAGGCCACCATCTTCTGGAAGGACCGGTTCGTCAGCCATCACTGGGGGTTTCACGCCTTTCTGGTGCCATTCGTACACGCGGCGCACGCCCTGGGATACGAATACTACATCGGCGCGAAGTGGGCCATGATGCTCTGCTTCGGCGGTGTCCTGGCGCTCTTCACGCTGCTGCTGATGATCGAGCGGATGCCGTTCCGCTGGCTGTGGCTCGGGCTCTTCCTGGCCATGCCGGGCCAGTTCTTCTCCCGGCACTGCATGATTCGGGCGATTGATCCGTCTCTGTTCTGCATGTTGCTGCTGATTCTCTTGATGTTCCGCCGGCGTTGGGTGGCCGCCGGGCTGACGGTGGCCGCGTTCATCCACGTCTACATGGGCGGATTGATCTATGCGCCGATCCTCGTGGGCACGTACTTCCTGGGCGGGCTGCTCTCTCCGCGCGGGGATCGCGTGTCGTGGAAACTGCCCGTGTGGACGTTCGTGGGCTGGCTGGTCGGCCTGCTGACGCACCCCTATGCCCGCGGTGCGCTCCCGTTCTTGCGCGTCCAGATCTTCGGCACCGGCCTGACGCCGGACATCCCGGTCGGCAATGAATGGAAGCCCTACGAAGGGACCCTCTGGTGGTTCGCCGTCTTCACCTACCCCATGTGGGTGACTCTGGCCGCGGCCGTATGTCTGCGCCTTCGCTCCGGATTGCGGATCGGCCCCAAAGAGTGGTCGATGCTGCTGGTGAGCTTTGCCTTCCTGGTTCTGATGTGCAAGGCGCGGCGCTTTGTGGAGTACTGGCCGATCTTCTGCCTTCTGGCATCGGCCTACCTGGCCGCCCCGCTGCTGCGGACGGCCCTGCCGGACCTGTGGACGCCGGAAGCGGATCGCAAGGATCCGGGTCTGCGCACGGTGATCTGTATTGCCACGATCGCCCTGGCGATCCTCCTGATCATGTGGGCGCTGGCCGCGATATCCGGACTGGGCATCGATCGGATGACCGCAGAGTGGCAAGTCTGGCTTCTGGTGGGCGCCGTGTACTTCCTGGCGCCGGTCGGTCGATGGCTGACGCTCACGCATCCGCCTCGCTCCGGCCGGGCGGCACGGCTCGCCGCGCTGGGCACCGCGGTGTTGATGGGTGGCTTGTTCGTGGGCCTGTCCTACGCCGTTCTGCGGGCCGCGTACTGGGATCAGGGGTTGGGATCGCCCCTGCTGCCCATATCCGCGTGGCTGTGGATCGGTGCAGGTGCCTTGTACGGGGTTGCGGTGCCTGTCGGATTGCACTGGCGCAACCGCGACGCGGAACGGCCGGCGGGGCGGGCGTGGATGGCCGTGTCGATTCTTGCCTGCGGGGTCGGTTACGTAACGATTCTCTTTCTGACCTGCGCGGCCCAGTTGACGGAGCTTCAGAAGTCCGTTCGCTGCGGCTACGACCTGCCGGCGACGCAGCGGGCGATGACGTGGCTGCAGGCGAACTCGGCGCCGGGGTCGGTGGTCTTTACGGACGACTGGGACATTTTCCCCCTCCACTTCTACTTCAACCACCACAACTACTACATCGTGGGGCTGGACCCGAAGTTCACGGACGAGATCGAGACGGTGGGATCGGAGCTGTGGCAGCGTTACGTGAAGCTCTCTCGCGGGCAGTTCCCGTCAGAGATCATCGTCAAGCAGCCGGATGACAGGGGCCGGATGCGAGAGGTCGTCGACATGGTGACGATCAACGACTTCACCCGGGTGTTCGGCTGCCGCTACGTCATCACGGATCGCGACCACGACACCCTGGCCCGCCAGCTGGAACAGTCCCCGTCCCGCGCTCGCCGTGTCTGGCCGGTCGAAGGGTCGATTGACGATTCGGGCTCGCCGCCGTACAAGATCTTCCAACTTCTGGAGCCGGGAAGTGTCTCTCAGGAGGGGCAGGCTCACGCCCGGGTTCCCCGATCCGTCCCACGACTGAGCCAGGAGAGTCCATGACCCGACCGGCATTCCTCACTCGACGACCGCTATGGCTGGGTGTGGCGTTTGGCATCGCGATGGCGGTCGGTCCGGCCGGCTGCAGCCATGACCACTCTCCGCGGGCACACTTGCAGCCGCACGTTCAGCGGCCGACAACCGCCGCCGTGCTGATCAGCGTGGACGGGCTGAACGTGGCCACGCTGGACGCCATGCTGGCCGCGGGCGAGCTCCCGGCCATCCGGCGTTTGATCGACGAGGGCGTGCGCGTGGAGGCCGCGGTGAGCGGTTACCCCACCATCACGTATGCCCAGTTCACCAGCATCCAGACGGGGCTGTACGCCGGCCACCATGGAATCCTTGGCAACAAGTGGTTCGACCGGCACGCGCTGCGCTTCCGCGGCTACGACACGATGTACACCTACCGCGACGTGGACGGAGATTTCCTGGCCCCCACTCTGTATGAGCGGTTGTCGGACCGGATGACGGTGAGCATCCAAAGTCCGATCCGCCGCGGCGTGACGCGCACCATCGACAACTGGGCCAGCTCGGGGATTCGCTGGTTCTTCGGCCTGTTTCTGGACGTGGACCGGCTGATGCCTACCCGGCTGGAGGTGGCGCGGGACGTGGCGAACGAGACCGGGCAGTGGCCCGCGCTGATCCATGCCTATCATCCGGCCGTCGACGAGGTGGGTCACCGGCACGGGCCGCGGTCGGCGCAATATCGCCAGGCCGTCCGCAACGCGGATCGGCAGGTCACCCGCATCCGGGAGGCGCTCGATGCCGCAGAAATGACCGACCGGACCTACGTGGTGCTGCTAAGCGACCACGGCTTTGAGGCGGTCGACAACCACTTTGACGTCCCCGACTGGCTGCGACGTGAACGCGGACTGAGGGTTGCCGACCGGCCCTACGACAACGAATGGTTCGAGCAGCGGCATCGACACTTCTCCCCGTTTGACGCCGTGGTGATCAACGGCGGCAATCGCCGCGCGGTGATCCACCTGCCGGGTCCCGGCGGGTGGTTCGAGCGACCGACCCCGGAAGAGGTCGGCAACCTGCTGCAGACCGATCCGACGACCGGCCGGCCCGGGCTGATCGATCATCCCGGCGTGGAGCTGGTCGCCCGGCCGATCGACGCGGACGGGGATGAGCGTGTCATCGAGTTGTTGTCCCGGACCGGCCGGTCGCTGGTCCGACGCCGCTGGCAGGACGGAGCGAAGCTCTACCGCTTCGAGCGGATCGAGGGCGATGCCCTCGGGGACTGGACGAACCCGTCGTTGGAGCAGGTGATCGCCGGCGGCTGGCATGACGGCGATGTGTGGCTGACGGCCACCATCGACTCGCTCTACCCGGACCTGGTTGTCCAGATGGTCGAGATGTTCGACACGCCGCGAGCCGGCGACATCGTCCTTTTTGCCGAGGACGGCTGGGACTTCGGCTCCCGCACTCGGGGTGGGCATGGCAGCATCACCCGCTCCGACATGGTGGTTCCGATGATCGTCGTCGGGCCCGGCATCCCCGCGGGCCGGACCATCCCGTGTGCCCGCCTGGTGGACGTGGCCCCAACGCTGCTGCATCTGGTCCGGGGTCGTCCCCTCAGCCCGGGCGAGCCGCCCTTTGACGGAACCGACCGGGCCCCGGAATTGCTGCATCCGTAAAGGGGGCGGAAACGCCCTCCGCAAGCGGTGACCGTCCATCGCGAAGATGCCCGCGACGGCACGATGACTCCCCCAAAACGGACGGTAGAATGCTCAGGCCATGAACGGTGCCCGTATCATCGCGTTTCTGGTTGCGGCCGGTGTCGGGGTTGCCGTCTGGCGGGCTGATCGAGAGTCACCCGTGGCGGACGCGGCCGACCCTGGCGTGGTTCCTGCGCGACCTGACCATGCGGTCGTGAAGCCGCCCGTCACCACCCGGCCGCGTGAAACCACAGGCCCGCTGCGGCGCGGGTTGCCCTCGCCCGATCCGCCCTACCACGGCGTGGCCATCCAGGTGTATTCAGCGGACAATGCCGTCGCCCGCTACGGACAGATGATCCGCGAAATCGCGGCGCTGGGCGCTGACACCGTCATGTTCAGCCTGGACGGATTCCAGAAGCACGTGGAGTCCACCGACATCCGGACCGATCCGAAACGCACGCCGACCGACGACGAATGGCTCGAGCTGTTTGACCTGGCACACGAGCAGGGATTGCGCATCGTGCTGATGCCCAAGATCCTGCTGTCCGATCCGCGAGGCAATGAATGGCGGGGCAAAATTCAGCCGACCAGTTGGGACGCGTGGTTTGACGCCTACCGCGACCTCGTCGTCCATTACGCGACCCTGGCCGAGCGCGGGCAGGTGGAGGTGTTCATCGTCGGGTCCGAACTGGTCAGCACGGAGAAGATGACGGACGGGTGGAAACGCGTGATCGCGGCGGTGCGCGACTGCTACCACGGTCGGCTGAGCTACTCGGCCAACTGGGACCACTATCGCGGAATCCAGTTCTGGGGCGACCTCGACCTGATTGGCATGACCACGTACCACCAGCTCTCCGACGACCCGGGCCCAACCCGGGAGGAGTTGCGGGAGAGCTGGATACCGATCAAGCGGCGTATCCTGGAATGGCAGAAGGGCGTGGGCAAGCCGCTCCTGTTTACCGAGGCCGGCTGGTGCAGCCAGGAAGGGTGTTCGGTAGAGGCGTGGAACTACTATCACCACGAAAAGGCCACCCCGGCCGGCATGCGGGAGCAGGCCGACTGCTACCAGGCGTTCATCGACGCCTGGTCGGATGAACCAGCCGTCGCTGGGATTCTGTGGTGGGAATGGTCTTACGAATCGCGGGGCGAAAAGGACTACGGGTACACCCCCAAAGGCAAACCGGCCGAGCGTCTGCTTCGCGATTTCTTCCGCACGCGTGATCGGGTAGCCGACCGCTGATCCGTCTCAAATTCAATTCTTGCATTTTCATTGACATGGGCGACAATTCGACCTGCGTATCAGGCAGGGACGTGGCTGGTGCGCGCCCATCTGAACGCCATGATGCGCCCGGTTTCAGATCAGTTAGGCAGAAAGGGAACAAATGCAGAACCACAGGTGCACTGCCGGGGCGGGCGTGTTGCTGCTGTGTCTGGCGGCGCCCGCATTCGCCACAGGGTTTGAGAGCCATCGAATTGTCGCCCGCGAGGCGGCGGAGTGTCTGCCCGACCCCATCGCGCCGCTGTTCATGCTGGAACGCCTGGCGTTTCTGGAGCGCTCCCTGGAGCCGGCGACGGTGTGGCCGCGAGACTCCGAACTGCGCCGCCGCGAATGCTGGCACCATGTTCCGCTCGACCTGGCGGCGTCCGCACAGACTCGGGCGGCTCGCCTGGAGGCGGCGGCCCGCTTTCCGCGCACGCCGGCCGGGGCTCGCGCCCTCTACAACGAGCACCACGTGCGTCAGGGCGGAACGCTGCCCTGGGCCATCGAAGACCTGTACCGGGAGTTGGTGGACGCCTTCCGCAAAGGCACTGAGGAGGACGTGGTGCGCGCGGCCGGGCACCTGACGCACTTCGCGGGCGAGTGCGCTTCACCTTTCAGCGCGACGAGCAATGCGGGCGGCCAGTTGACGGGTAATCTGCAGTTCGGCTCGCGTCAGCTCGGCGAGGAGTTGTACCCTCACCAGAGTGTGCAGTATCGATTCGACCTGGAACTGGTCAACCGGAACGGGAGCCGGTACCGCGAGCGAATCCACCTGAGTTCGAGCGATTATGAATCAATTGGCGCCCCGGTGGACCGGTCCTTCTCGGTGCTTCTGGATTCGCTGGGGTGTCTGGACGAACTACTGGCCGCGGATCGGGAGATTCTGGCG
>CAZBFW010000212.1:0-6947 GCA_964491135.1 uncultured Phycisphaeraceae bacterium
GCCGGTTGCCACGGGCCCCGGCTTCTTATACCGTCATCATGATGGTCCCGGTGCAGGGACCGGGCAAGCCTGGGCCGGACGGCGATGGGCATCCGCCCGGCGCCGGGCAGGAGCAGGGGAACATGGGAATCGAGTTGACGCCGCGCCAAATCGTGGAGGCCCTGGACCGTTACATTGTCGGGCAGGCCGACGCCAAGCGAGCGGTGGCCGTGGCCATTCGCAACCGCTGGCGCCGGCAACAGCTCCCGGAGTCCATGCGGGATGAAGTGGGCCCCAAGAATATCATATTGGTCGGGCCGACCGGGGTGGGCAAGACGGAGATTGCGCGTCGTCTGGCCGGTCTGGTCAATGCGCCGTTCGTGAAGGTGGAGGCAACCAAGTATACCGAGGTGGGCTACCACGGCCGGGACGTGGAGAGCATGATCCGCGACCTGCTGGACCGGGCCATCCACATGGTTCGCAGCGAGCAGACGGAAGTGGTCCGGTCGGAGGCGGAGCGTCTGGCGGAGGAGGCGCTGCTGGACGTGCTGATGCCGCCCAGCACTTTTGACCGGTCGGACGAGGCCGTGGCCGGCGAGACGGCCGAGCGCCGGCGGCGCAGCCGCGAGAAGCTGCGAAGCCAGTTGCGGGCGGGCGAGTTCGACGACCGGATGGTGGATGTGGCGGTGGAGCAGAAGGCGGGTCCCGTGGGGATGTTCGCCACGATCGGGGGCATGGACCAGCTTGATCCGGAGCTGCAGAGTTTTCTGGACCGACTGGTCCCCTCCCGGTCCCAGTCACGGCGCCTGCCGTTGCGGGAGGCCCGCCGCATTCTCTTCGAACAGAAGTGCGAATCGCTGATCGACCGCGAGAAGGTCACGGAGATGGCCATCGCTCGCACGGAGAGCGCCGGCATCCTCTTCATCGATGAGCTGGACAAGCTCTGCAGCCGCGAGGGCGGGTACGGGCCGGACGTGTCTCGCCAGGGGGTCCAGCGAGATCTCCTGCCGGTCGTCGAGGGCTGCACGGTGAGCACGCGGCACGGGCCGGTGCGAACGGACCACATTCTCTGCATCGCGGCCGGTGCGTTTCACTCCGCCTCCCCGAACGACTTGATGCCGGAATTGCAGGGCCGATTCCCCATCCGAGTGGAATTGCAGGACCTGACGAATGAGGATTTCGTGCGCATTCTGACCGAGCCGGAAAACGCACTGACCAAGCAGCAGGTGGCCCTGATGAGCACCGAAGGAGTGAACGTCGAGTTCACCCGGGGGGCGATCGAGGAGATGGCGACCATCGCCTTCAAGGCGAACCGCAATGCGCAGAACATCGGCGCCCGCCGGCTGTACACCATCACGGAAAAGCTGATGGAGGACCTGTCGTTCGAGGCGCCGGAACGCCGCGGCCGGAAGGTTGTGATCGATGCGGACTATGTGCGAAGCCGTCTGGCGGACATCACGCGCAATGAAGAGATCGGGCGGTTTGGGTTCCATAGCCTTCGGGAGGATGCGGAGTGATCAACGAAGCCGGCCCAGCGCGGATCGGCGACGTTGGACGCACCCGCAGCACCCGGTCATTCCCGTGACGGAGACGCTTGCCCCGCGGAGCCGGTGCCGTGTTCTCGAGACTGCTGTTCCCCGCTGACCTGCCGACGTGGGCCTTGCTCCTGGAACTGGGGCTGGGGGCGGTCATCGTGATCCTGTCGGGGGCGCGGTTGACGAGGCTTGCCGATCGTCTGGCGGAGGAGTACCGGCTCGGGCGCGCGTGGGTCGGCATGCTCCTGCTGGCGACCGTCACCAGCCTGCCCGAGGTCGTCACCGCATGCACGTCCGTCATCATCGGAGCCCCGGATCTGGCGTTTGCGACCATTCTGGGCAGTTGCAGCTTCAACATTACCCTGATCGTCTGGTTTAACATCGCGGTGGGCGGCGGGTCCATTCTGTGCGGCCGCAACCCCGTCCACGTGCTGACGGGCAACCGCGGCATCTTCATGATCGCCCTGACGCTTGCGGGGATCACGCTGTCGCAGAAGTTCCAGGCGGATCCCTGGATCGCCGGCGGCTGCGAGATCGGGGTGTGCCTGATGATCATCCTCACCTACCTGCAGGCCATTCGGACCACGTACCGTCTGGAGCAAGCGTCGGTGCGGTTGTCACCCCCTGCGGCTCCCGTGGCACGAACGCCGGGCCTTGCAGGGCGGATAGTGGGATTCTCCGCCGCGCTGGCGGTGGCTGCCTGGTGGAGCGCACGAACCGGAGACGTACTCTCCGTCCACCCCATCGGCCTCCTGGGCCGTCCGCTGGGCGCCACGTTCGTCGGGGCCGCGTTCCTGGCCGTATCCACCTCGCTTCCGGAGATCGTCACCGGCCTAGCCGCCGTACGCATGGGCCAGATGGACCTCGCCCTCGGTAACATCTTTGGTAGCAACATGTTCAACGTTTTCGTGCTTCCGGTGTGCAAAGCGGTCTCCCTGATCTGCGGCCATCCCCTGCTAATGGCCGGACCCGCTTTCCACCCCGATCCCAACCTGCTGGCCGGGCTTCTGCCCATTGTGTTGACCGCATTGGCCATCGGGGGCCTGACGGCCGGGCCGCGGGGTCGAATTCTGGGACTGGGCCCGGATTCGGTGGCGATCGCCTTTTTTTACCTGGCAGGCATGACCCTTCTGCTGGCTGGCGCGTAGAATACAGGCGGGAGGGATCTCTCCGATCCGGTGCCTCCGGGAAGCCCCCGGCGCCAGGGGAACCCGCTTGGGCACGAGACGGACAGGTTACCCAGCCGATAAGTCAAACGGATTCCGTTGCGAACGGCTTTGTCCGGGGGGTGTCCCGGCAAGTCCTATGGGTGGTCCATTATGAAGCAACATACTGGCAGCCGTTGGCTCGCCATCGCCCTCGTGGCGACTGCCGTCGTGTTCAGTTGCAGCAATCGCAGTTACGGCCAGACTCGAGCGGAGCGCGGCAGCAGCGCCCTTTCCGGGTTCGGGTATGTCGGCCTGACGGGCGTCTCGCAGGGACAGAAGCTCTACCGCGAGGGCGATCGAGGTTCGGGAGCCGGGAACGTGGCGAGCGGCAACTTCGTCACCGGTGACGTTGGGGCGTACGGGGCGTTGCCGGGCGGTCGGTATCAACCTCCCTCCGTGGACATGTTCCGACCGGGTTCACTGGGCGTCTACGGCGCCATGGCCAACCCTTTGAACTACACTCTGGCTCGGCCGGTGGACATGATTTCTCGCGATTACACCGGTCGTAAAAGCTGGGCGCGTGCAAAGCGGCACCGATTCGGCGAGGGGTATCAGCCGGGACAGGTGCACATGGCTGTGCAGACCCCGCAGATTCTTCTGTATCAGAATGCGTTTCTGGCCCCTGTTCGCAACGCGACGCGCGGCGGACGGATTCGCGACGCGCTCACCAACAGAAGCCTCCGCAACATGCCCCCGGCGGAGCAGTTGAGCCCGGACGATACAGCGCCGGGTCGTTCGTTCGCGGACCTGATGGAATGGCGTCTGAATGCCGAGATTGACGAGCGTCTTCGCGACGGCTGGGCGGCGTTTCTGGCCGGTCGATACCAGAATGCCGGCACGAAGTTTGAGTCTCTCAGCCGATGGAAGGGATACGACGTGGAGGCCACCTTGGGCATGCTGTTCAGCTCGCTGGCAACGGGCCAGTCGCAATCATCCATCGCCCTGGTGAGTCGGCTGTTTCCGGAAGTCGAAGCGCAGGCGGATTCGGCGTCGACAGGCCCCGGCCGCGCCCGGGCCAACCCATTCCTCACGAAGATCGACCTGCGGGCCATGGCCGCCATGCCGTTGGACGAGCGGCCTCTCAGCACCGTGAACGGGACGACCGAGGTGCTCGAAGGCTTGGGCAAACTGCCCGAACCCGTTCCGTGGAACGAGAGAACACTGGAGGAACTGGTGAACGCGTGGGATCGCTCCGCGACGGCGTCAAAGGACGTGCACGTCCAGGCCACCAACGTGCTTCTGCTGTGGTATGCGGGTGAGCGAAGCCGCGCGCAACGGCAGGCGGAGCGCATCCGGGAGGAGTTCCGCGCGTCTCCGTTCAAGGGCATGGCCGACGACATTCGCGAGGCCCTCGAGGCGGAGAAGCCACCCGAAGCCGGGCCGATCGCTGCCGCTCAACCGGCCAGCGACCGGTAGTACTCGATGGCCCGCCGCAGACCCTCGTCAAACCGAACCTGCGGTTGAAAACCGAGGATCTGCCCGGCCAGCCGGATGTCGGCGGTGGAGTGCTTCACGTCACCCGGTCGCGACTCCACGTACCGGGGCTTGACGTTCCGGCCCAGCAACTCGTTGATCTTCGCGATCACCTGGTTGACGCTCACGCATTCTCCGCAAGCCACGTTCACGACCTGCCCGTCCGTCCGCGCGACCTGGGCGGCCAGCAGATTGCCGTGCACCACGTTGTCCACGTAGGTGAAATCGCGGGTCTGCTCGCCGTCTCCATACACCGTGGGCGGCTCGCCCCGCAGAATCGCGCTGACGAAGGCCGGTATGGCCGCGGCGTACTGGCTCTTGGGATCCTGGCGCGGGCCGAAGACGTTGAAGTAGCGGATCGAGAGCGTCTGCAGCCCGAAGCACTCGGCAAATGCCTTGCAGTAGAGCTCACCCGTGAGCTTCTGCACGGCATAGGGGCTCAGGGGGACCGGCCGAAGCTCCTCGTGCTTCGGGGAAACCGTGGTGTTTCCGTAGGCGGAGCTGCTGGCGGCGTACACCACACGCCGGCATTTCGCATCGCGGGCGGCCGAGAGCAGATGGAACGTCCCGTTGATGTTCGCGTTGTGGCTGCGCTGCGGCTGTGCCACCGAGACCGGAACGGACGGAATCGCGCCCTCGTGGAAGACCACCTCGATGTCCTGGCAGGCCCGACGGCAGTCGTCCGGGTTGCACAGGTCACCTTCCACCAAATCGATGCGATGCAGCATGTCTGACAGGTTCTCCCGCTTGCCCGTGCTGAAGTTGTCGAGGACGCGCACGGCGTGGCCGAGTTCCACGAGTCGTGTCGCCAAGTGCGATCCGATGAAGCCGGCACCGCCGGTCACAAGGTAGTTTGCCATAATTCAGGATCCCCAATTGCCGTTGAGCCGACTGTCCAGGGCCTGCACGACGGCCGGACCTGGAGTGTAGTGGATGCCCGATCCCCCCGTCAACGCAGCCGGCACGGCGGGTCAATCCGGCACGGGCGAATCCACGGAGGCCGGCGCGGACGTCGGGGAAGACGA
Organism: uncultured Phycisphaeraceae bacterium; assembly: GCA_964491135.1. Taxonomy (GTDB): domain Bacteria; phylum Planctomycetota; class Phycisphaerae; order UBA1845; family UBA1845; genus JAFGJQ01. Next base: position 5,221 of record CAZBFW010000212.1, read on the forward strand.
GGCGGGGGCCGCGTGCTCCCCCGTGAGACCGGCGCCAAACCAACTGGCCCGGACGCGAGCGTCCACGACGTCCCCAGCGGTGATCTGCGTGTCCCAGGCATTCGCCGGGAACGGCACGCGACCCTCGATGGCCTCGAATTGCACGTCAAATGAGGTCGGAGCGTCGGCTCCCTCGCGCGTGACGGGCATGACGGCCACGACCTTGACGTCGTCGAGCATTCGGACCGGATGAGTCAGACGGTAAGCGCCGACCAGCAGCGCGTAGACCGCCACGGCGGCGGCCGCCAGCGCAAGCAGCGTGCCTGCGGCCCAGCGCAGCGGCCGGGTCTTGAACCCGCGTTTCATGGTCAGCGGGAAGTTGAAGAACAGGTCAAACACGAAATGCTCGAGCAGCCCGCCGCTCTCGCCGAAAACCGGCACCACGTGCGTCAGGTTCTTTGCCCAACGGCCGGCCAGGAACCGGGCCAGAGCCGCATCGTGGGCCACCATCTGCAACGGAAACGCCAGGTAGCCGAGAACATGAACAAAAGAGACGGGGGCGGCGATGTAGTAGTTGCGCACGTCTCGCTCGCGGATCATCAGGTAGAGTACGAATAACCCGCGGGAGATCGAACCGGGCGAGATGGGTGCCACTTGAATGGCAGCCGCGACCGCCGTACCCGCCGCCACAGCCTTGCCCCAATCCACGTGCTGCACGCTGTACAGGTAGAGGCCGGCCGCCGTGCCCGCGATCACCATCACGATCTGTGTGATCGGCAACGTGCACAGGTGCACCGCCAGGCAGCGCAGGTACTTCTGAATGAACGGGTCCTTGATTTCGCCTGCAATGTGGTCCGCCTCGGCATCCGTGAGCATGCCTTCGCGCCGCCCTGCCTCCACCTCACCCAGCAGCCATTGTTCGCGAAACGACGGCACGCGCAGGAAGCGATACACAAAGCCCACGGCGTCGCGCACGCTGTCGCGGGCGAAGGCCGGCTCCGTCAGGAATCGATGCCATTTCGGCGGCATCCAGCCGCACAGAATCCGCTGCAGCCAGTAGCGAACCGGGCGATGCACGAGCTTTCGCAGCCGTTCCTCGCTCCCGCGGCCCTTACGATGCCAGATCACGAGGGTCTCAATTCGCGCGCCTCGCATGGCCCGCCACAGATAGCGCCCGCTGGTCAGGCAGCGTTTCAGATGGGTACGACGGACGGTCGAGCCCCACAGCTTCACCACCGCCGTCCCGAGAAACGGGATCAAGGCCAGGCAATACAGCAGCGGAAACAGCACGCGACCGCGCCGCAAGCGTGCCGCATGGTCTTCGTCCAGCCTCCCCAGGTGCTGCCAGCCCGTGATGATGCCGTCCTTCACGGACCGCCGCAGGTTCCCGTCCGTCAGCAGCCGGAATCGATGGTGGGTCAGATCGGGCAGTGAGACGCGATGGGCGGCCTCCGCCTGCCGCAGTTCGTCAATGGCCGGCTGCAGGTCCGCGAAGGATTCCCCGTGCGCGTCCAGGAACTCCTCCAGCCGGACGGGGTCACTGCGATCGAACTGCACAATGCGGCCCTGGACCAGTCCCCGCAGAATCAGCCAGACATCGGCGGGGCTCATCGGGGCGAACGGCAGCAGGGCCAGCCCCGCCCGGAAATCCACCGCGGTCAGGCCGGCCTTGGGAGACGCGCCGGCAGCCAGCCGCTTCAGGGCGTTGGGCTGGCTCTTGCAGGTCCACCACTCGTACTGGCGCGCGA
>CAZBFW010000213.1:0-4084 GCA_964491135.1 uncultured Phycisphaeraceae bacterium
GATCCAGCGCACCGGTTGGACAGGCCTCCAGGCATCGCGTGCACCGGCCGCAGTGATCGCTGATGGGAGCATCAGGCTCCAGCTCCAGCGTGGTCACCACGGTGCCCAGGAAGAAGTAGCTGCCCAGTTCCGCGTTCAGCACCAGCGTGTTCTTCCCGATCCATCCAACGCCCGCGGACGCCGCCCACTCCCGCTCCAGAAGCGGGGCTGTGTCCACACACACGCGGGCCTCGAACGGCTCGGCCAACCCTTCGCGCATCTGGTCCACCAGGGCGTACAGCCTCTTCCGCATCACGCGGTGATAGTCGCGGCCCCACGCGTACATGGCCACCCGGCCTCGCGGCAGGTCATCTTTTGGCCGGCCTGGCCACGGCTGGTAATACGAATGAGCCACCACGATCACACTGAGGGCCCCGGGCAGCAGTTGCCGCGGATCCAGCCGGGTCTCGACGTGCCGGTGCAGGTAGTCCATCCGGCCGGCCCGACCCGCGGCGAGCCAGCGCCGATAATGCTCGGCCCGGCCAACGGGGGCGGCGGTCGCGACGCCCGTCCGCTCGAAGCCGGCCTGGTTGGCCAGGCCTTTGATCCACCGGGTTTTGTCCGCCAAATTCATCCTAAGCAATGGTATGGTCGGGAGTTGCCGATAGAAAGGCCCGGCGGCTGTGTTGACAGCGCAGGGCGCCGTGCCTAGGGTGGCGGTTCTGCCCCCATGGTGCCGGGCAGACGTGTAGACCGCAGAAACGCAGGATATCCCGGATGTTCGACTACGACTGGTTCCACGGTCCGGCCTTCGAGCAGCAGCAGTTCGAAGCCCGGCTGCGGTGTGTCCTGGCCCATTTCCCCGACCTGGAGCCGGAGAAGATCGAGTCGGACGAGGCGGCCTGCAAGTTCTTTGAGGAATTGGAGGTCCGCCGTCTGGTCTACCTCCGCGACGGCTTCAGCTACGAACTCAAGAACGTCGTGGAGGTGGAGAGCAAAGCGCATTTCACGTTTGAATGCGAGCCGGTGGACGACCAGTACAAGGTGGGCGCCTTCGTCGTGGCGGTTCCCTTTGAGGACATCGCCCGGGTGGAGGTCTTCGCGGTCCACCCGGCGGAGAAGCCTGACGACATGCCGGCCATCACCGGATTTCGCACCAAGCCCGAGCCGCAGTTCGGCCGCGAGGCGTACATCGAGCGCAGCCGCGGCGGCACGGAGGATTGAGGGAGCCGGCCCGCGTCCGGGCCGGATCAGCCGTTCCACTGCCGGATCTCGTCGATCCAGGCGTTCAGTTCTTTTCGTTTCTTCTCAAACAGCGCGAAGATCGTGATGATTCCGACGCCCAGCGCGATCCCGGAGACGTACCACAGCCACGTCCAGCCGAGATTGGTGGCGGCGTGCCAGATCATCGTCATCAGCGAGAGGCACAGAAAGCCCGTCCCCAGGAAGAGGAACGACCGGATGCGCGAGACGAAGCCGACGAGGATTCCCACCAGCGACAACCCCGCCAGCACGAGCGGCAACCACGGAGCCCGCGCGACGCCGACCAGAAACACGTCGGCTGTCGAGGAGAGATAGATGACGAAGACGCAGACATAGTGCACGGCCTTCCGTTGCTCGGCATTCAGACGCGCGCGATTCAGATGACCTGCGGCCAGCACCGCCAGCGCCGGCGGAATGAACCACAACTGGGGATGCCGGGTGAGGCCCAGGCCCGGGCTGTGCGCCAGCAAGTACACAGGCTCCCATTGAGCGCCATCGCGGCGAGCAGGCCCAACCGGAGTGACTTTCGCAGCCCGGCGAGCACCGCGTACAGCACGCCCGTCGTCACGAGCACAATCGAGAAGTGCACCTGCGACGAGGCGAGGAACAGCTCAAGCGCGCTGAGCGCGGGCAGAAACATGCCCGAGCGACCGAGCGGCTGTGCCAGAACGTGCAACCCCCGTCGAGCACAGATTTCCCCCGCCGCAACGGCCGCGAACGCCAAGGCCATGATGAGCAACGGCCAGTACTGGGTGATCAGGCCGGAGAAAAGCCACGGCATCGTCGCCCGCACGTGCAGGACGAGCGCTCCCGCGAGGCATTCCGCGAGGTAGACGTAGGCCCCTCGCCAACTCGGGCGCAAACGTAGCGGGTCGAGACGATCGCGCACCGCGAAGACGACACAGCACACGATGAGCAGCGCCAGCGCCCCAATAAGGCAGGCCGTGGCCCCCGGCGACAGGGGAATCGGCTGCCTGAACCAGAGCGCGTGAGCTTCAATACCAATGATCAACAGCAGCGCGGCGCCCGCCAGCGTACACGAGCCGGTCATGCTGCGTACCACCGCCGTCGCCCAGCGACCGGCCCGGTCAATCCGTTTCGTCAGGCTCGACGCCACGGTCACGATCGCGACGGCCGCCACCACGCCGATCGCCCGCTGAAGCAGGAAAGCCGGCGTATCCGGCGATACCCAGGACCAGGCCAGCAGAACGACCGCGGTGGTCAGCAGGCCGGCGACGGCCGTCCGCATTGAGTCGTGACGACGGCCCTTGGCGCCAACCGCGGCCGATGCGGCACAGAGAATCGGCGATGCCACTATTGCCAGCCGCGCCGTTTCCCCCGGATGGGTGAAACTCACGTACAGGCCAAGCAACACCGCCAGGCCCGCGAGCATCCCGTTGACAACAAACAGCCACGCGCAGTCCTGTTGCTCCTGAAGCGAATCGCGATCGCTGACGGCCCAACGCCTCCATACCATCGTCGTAAGCAATACATAGCCGGCGAGCCCCAACGACATCACCAAGGCGAGGGTCCGTGAGGGCAGGCCGGCCTGGGCCAGGGCCAGTACCAAGGCGGCAAGCCCCAGTGTGTGCAAACCCGCCGCCTGGTAACGAAACGTCCGGTCGAGACGGCACGCCACCAGCAGGATGACGGCGGCACCCCACGCAAACCACCGCAACGCGATGAGGCCGGCAAGCGATGGGTGCGTCACGGCGCCACAAAGGGCCGCCACGGCGAGCAGCATGACTGCGACGACCGCCGCCCAGGCGGCGATGCGATGAAATGCGGGCCAGGCTCCGGCCTTGTCAGCAGTCAGTTGCCCACGGAGAATTCCACGCTCGACGCCGAGCCACACCAGGCCGCCCACTGCCAACGCGATGACGTTGACGTTGACCAGCTCCGCCAGGCCGCCGGCGAGACTCCAGATGGGTCCACCCGCAAACTCCGTGATCCACCAGACGCTTGCCGCCGCGCAGATCTCCGCGCCTCCGGCATAGGCGAAGGCGCGGCGCGGGGCCCAGCCGGCCAGGACCATACAGAGCGCGCCGGACCCCACCAGCACCGCGACGGACCCCCAGGGACGCTGCGGATCGGTGATGGCCGCGCGCACGGCAAAGACCGTTGCCAGAGCCGCACACGCAAGGACGGCCATCGCGACGTGGGTGCGAGCGCGGAGCATTCGTCCGGCCCAACGCGGGGTCAGGCGGTCGACGACGGCCTCCAGCGAGCCCGTGATCGTCGCATGACATTCCGGGCACCGTCCCGTGGGTGACAGACCGCGGAGGTTGTAGCCGCAGGCCCGGCACGTAACGTCGTGCTGGATCGTGTCCGTCGCGCCTGTCGCGCGTGCGGTGGCCGTCTCAAACGTCTCCCGCCAACCGGATCCGAGGAGATGGCTTGCCTCTCGGGCCCCCAGGTACATCCGAAGCCACCCGGCCGCCAGAAGACCCGCCATAAGCACATGGAAGCACAGCCAGTTGCCGGTGTCATAGCGGGCCAGCCCGCAGGCCAGCAGCACGGCGCCGAACAGCACCCACACGATGCCCGTATGCTCTCCCTGCCCAGGTTCCGGTCGACGGGTACCACCCCACAATGCACCCTCCACAAGCAGCACGGCAAAAACACCCCACGCCGTTCCGGCAGCGGCAACGCCGGCCGATACCGCCCCGGGGCGAATCCACAGGTCTGCCGCCGCAACGGACAACACGAGTCCCGATGCGGCGCGCCCGAGCAGCAGGATCCAGGAAGGATACGTCAAAGGTTCCGCCGAAGCGTTTCGCCAACCCATAAGGGCACGCCAGACCACGGCGATCGCCGCTGCCGCGATCACGTTCAGTTGGAC